>JAGYLK010000108.1 GCA_018401175.1 Candidatus Altimarinota bacterium | reverse complement strand
AAAAAATCAAATATATGAAGGTGGGAATTCGAATTCCCGCCTTCTTTTATATATGTGTGGTAGGGGCGTATTGACAATTAAAAATAATGAATTATATTGCGCTCGTTGTTTTCTGTCGCCGTGAAAGAGAAATCTTCTCACTCGATGATAACAACCCTTCGATCTTTTCCAATTTCATAATAATTTGAGGTTAGAAATCTGTTTTATATGTTTTAATGCAGTTTCCTGGCCTCAAGCTAGGATTAATTTTATGTTTATGTTTTTTAAAAACGTAAAATTCCACGGTAAGTAAAAAAACCTCACAAGATGCCGCAACTAGCGCGGCGTGTTCCATTATTTTGCTAGTAAAAGATTTTTATTTCTTGTGCAATAGAGTGTGAGAACTCGCTGGTCGAGAGACAGAAATGTCGCCGTGGTATCTGCTTACGAGCAGAGAATTTCTCCCAGTCATGAAATAGAAAAGTCTTTTAAGCCGCGTTCACGTGTGATCTGCGGCTTTTTTCTACACAAAAATAATTCCATATTTGAAGTTTGTAGTTTGAAAGATTGAAGATTTAGTCAAACCCCAATGACCTTCCCCACCCGCTGATCATGCCCATCAACAGGAATGTTTTTCAAAACCGCCCACTCTGGTAAAACACAAACCGTTGGAATATTTATCTTTGACAAAAATTCATCATAATATCCACCGCCACGCCCCAATCGCTCCCCTGTCAAAGACGCCGCTTGAGCCGGAACAAGTATTAAATCAGGTTTCGGTGCCAATACTTCAGGAACTGGCTCAAGAATATTGAGATTCCCCGGAACCAAATCTTCGTATTGAGAAAGATAAAATTTCATATCCCACCCTCTCACAAATGGAAACGCAAATTGTTTTTCTGGGAATTTTGAACACAATTTTTGCACATAATTTATCTCCAAAGAATCCGGCGCAAAGGCATAAACCACCTGCGTTGATTGAAACTGTGGCAAGCGAGAAACTTCTGCGAATGCTCTTTCTGCCATAATTCTCCGTTCCTCATCAGAAGTATTTTCCCAACGATTTCGAATAGTTTCTCGCAGAAAAAATTTCCGCGCTTCTCCTACATCCGAATATATTTGTGCTTTTAATGAAGATAAAGCCTCAAATTTCATGGTCTCGCGCAAAAATTTCACCGTTTCGACTTCCAAAATTTTTCCCAACAGATCTCCATCGAATTCCAAAATGTGCACTTCCAATGCCCACTGTTTATCTGTCTGACGCACTCCCGCGTGTACAACCGCGCCATACTGTTCCCCTTCAAAAGAAACACGTGCCACCCAAACTCCATCCTTTATATTTGGTTTCTGTTTCAAAAATAAATTCGCCGTCGGTACTCCCAACGTACGCGCTAATTTTTGTCCCTCGATAACGCGTCCTCGGAATTTCATTTGGTTACTTCTATCCACTCACTCTGTGAGAAAATTTCTCCACTCACCGGATCAAGAATTGCCGCAGCAAACTTATCACCAACTCGAATTTCTACCTGCTCCTCCGCCACGAGAGAAGAATTTTCTGGAATATGAATGGTCACACCTGGTTCTAATGCAGGTTGGTCAATTCCGGGCACAAGAGAGGCCAGTAGAAATGAAGCCCATTCAAAAAATTTCATCACGTGAATTGTGACATGGGTTCGAGTTTTTCTCAATATGAGTTTTGTTCTAGAAAGAAAAATTGCCTCCGCATTTTTTGAAAAAAACTGTAATATAAAACATAGTATTAAAGAAAACAGGAAAGAATCTTTAATAAGGTTTGATTTTTACTCAAACAGGAGGACAGAACTACAAAATCCGCTAATACAAACAAAAAAACATCTTCAACGAGTGAAAATGTTTCAGGTGGTGGCGCGAGGTAGAATTGAACTACCGACACAGGGATTTTCAGTCCCTTGCTCTACCACTGAGCTACCGCGCCATAACTGAAGAGAACGAACGGAGTGTACAAAATTTCTCCCACCGGTCAACTTTTAGACAGACAAAATTACGAATTCCGTGGTATCTGTGGGCAAACTCGAACGTGAAGGAGAGATGGATGACTCCGGCAGTACCTTCGCATTAAATAACTCAACAATTCGAGGATAAATCTCTGCATTTCCGCCAAAAATAACCATTCGTGGATCAACCTTTTCCAAAAAATCTTTCGCACTTTTGGCATCAAAATCATCCCGCAAGGTTAATAATGCAATATCTACGTTTTCTCCTAATCTATCAAAAAACTCAGCCGTCGGCATTCCGGGTAAATTTCCAAAATGAGCAATGACAATATCATCCAGTACTATTTTGAAAACCGTATTTGTATCTCCATGAGTATGAAATCCCCGCACAAGTACTCCTGAAATTTCATATTCCCCGGGGAGGGTCAATAATTTTTTGGCTTCCAATGATACTTCCGATCCTGTAGAACTCGTCGTAATATCAACTTTCCCTAACTTTTTATCCCCTGGATCAAAAGCTATTTTTGCTGATTTTCCTTCAACAAGGAAAGAACTGCCACCGAAAAATTGAATTTTCATAAAAACCGTGTAAATTTCTGGCGACAGTCTACTGAAATACGAGAAAAAATGAAACTGATTTTGAAAGAAAAAGTTGCCACCGAAAATATGAGCACAAAAGTTGCACAAAAAATATGGGACACGCTTTTATCAAAAGAAAAAAACTTCTCCGTTTTTTTTGAAGGAGGGCTCGGTGCCGGAAAAACATTCCTCGTACGAGAAATTCTCAAGTCTGCTGGAATTCATCAAGACATTCCCAGCCCCACATACACACTGGTAAATGAATTTCAAGCATCAGGAAAAAACTTCGCTCACTTCGATTTTTATCGACTCGAGAATAAAAATGATTTTTTTGAACGAGGGCTCAGCGAAATAGCGGAAGACGAAAGTCGCAACACATTTGTTGAATGGGCAGATAAAATATCCGAAACTGCACAACGAGGATTCTCTGGAAAAAAGTTTCTCATCCGCATAGAACACGGAAAAAGTATGGGACAACGAACCATAAGTGTTTATGATCTCCCCGAACAATGATTCCAAACCTTATTTTGCTCACGGGAGAAGATACGTTTCGATTACACGAACGATTGCGCGTGCTCAAAAAAGGATTCCTTCAAAAATATCCTGATGGAGAATTGCGAATTTTTGAAACCCCACAACGTGGTGATGGACATAATAATGAAACAGCATTACGAGAATTAAATGACCTCGTTTGTACACCAAATTTGTTCGGAGGAAAAAGACTCGCCATTTGTGAAAATGATTGGTGGAATGCTGAAAAATTTGAAAAGGCAGAACCTTTTTTCAAACATCTTCCAGAGAATGCTGATACTTCAAGTATCCTTGTTGTACAACCAAAATTAGATAAACGTACCAAGTGGTCAAAATTCTTTCTCGATAATGCCCGCCGAGAAGAATTCGAGCTTCTCGATGAATCAAATCTCCTTCGATGGACAGAACAACGAGCTGAAAAATTGGGGAGTAGTATCTCTCGGAAGGATGCACAATTTTTCCTGAATCGCTGTGGAACAAATCTTTGGAATCTTGCGAGCGAATTGGAGAAACTCGCTACAGCGAGCGACATGCAGCCCATATCACAAAAGATCATTGAATCACTTTCTCCTCCCCAACCACAACTCGAAGTGTGGGATTTTTTGGAAAAACTCTCCCGTGGCGATGCGCAAGGAGCAATACAGCGATTTCGTTCACTCTTGATAATGGGAACCCCTATTCAGCAAATATTCTCTCTCATACAGCGTGAAATACGAGTGCATGCACAACTTCGAGAAGGATTGGATCAAGGACTCCTTGAAAGTGAAATTGCCAAACGAACAAAACTTCACCCCTTCGTGATAAAAAAAACAATTGGATGTACGCGAAATTTTTCTGCAGCAAAAATTCGAATGCTCTACGATCAGTTATTTGAAATAGAAAAAAGAATGAAATCCGGTGGAATTATCACAACAACTTCTGACACACGACCTTTGGAAATCGCGATTGAGAAATTCATCATTCACTGTTGCTCATAACACATTCTCCATTAGTTGCATTTGTGAGTGTCGCAAAAAACGATTATTTGAAATGAATGCTAAAATCGCCAAAGGCGGTTTAATGAATGAAAATATTTCGTTTGCAAACGAACACCGCAACGAGCTTTTTGGTTCTTTTTGTGCGGAACAAAAAGAACGTTATTTTTTTAACATTCAATAATTCTTCTTTCGCTATAAAAAAGAAGACACATCCAATTTTAACTAGTAAAAAAATATACAACTCCTTTATACTCTCAATAATGTCAGAAACATTTGCTCTCATTTGCGGCGGAATAGGAGGCGCACTCCTCGGAAGTTTTACAACAATGCTCGTCTGGAGATTGCATAATGATGAAACCGGAATTTGGACCGGGAGAAGCAAATGCCCCGAATGTAAAAAAACACTTTCTGCACTCGAACTCATTCCCCTCATTTCATGGCTTGTACAAAGGGGAACGTGCAAAAATTGTGGAAAAAAAATATCGGCATTTTATCCCCTCGTGGAAATCGTTTTTGTAATAAGTGGAATTATTTTTGTACAATTTTTTTATTCAGAAATATGGTGGTATATGGGACTCAAGCTCATCCTCGTTTTTTTTGCACTCATCCTATGGGTATACGACACCAAATTTTTTGAAGTTGACCGCCGCATTTCCTGGCCCGCAATTCTTCTGGCGCTCCTTCTTGCTTTTGTCGAAGGAGGAACACAATCCGCTCTTATTGGAGGATTAATCGGGTTTTCGCTCTTTGCTGTACAATATTTTTATTCAAGGGGAAGATGGGTTGGTGCTGGCGATATGGAATTGGGAATTTTTATGGGACTCGCACTCGGATGGGAAAAAACAATCGGCGCCCTCTTCATTGCCTATATCCTCGGAACAATAATCGCTCTTCCTCTTTTATTATTGAAAAAGAAAAACATGAAATCCCCTCTTCCGATGGGAGCTTTTCTTATGCCTGCCTTTTTGATAATGCTTCACTCTGGGGACCAAATTATCGAATGGTATATCAACTTTTTTATTTTCTAAAAGCAAAAAAATGCAACCAAACAAATCTATCTCTTTCCCCTACATGATTATGGGTATTTTCAATGATATCTCAATTCATGAAACTAAAATTCCCAAATCTACAGTACATATAACGCTTAAAAGACGATTCCGCCTAATCAATATAACCGAAAACCAACTACACCAACACCTCCAGAAAATCAATTGGTGTCCTATTAATATTCAGACAAAAGGAATTCATACTTTCCCAAAATCAGGCATTGAACATATTACGACCTCCCCTAATTCCAACATCACAAATCTATTCCAAGAAATAAGCACAACTCTCCAACCATTCACAGAAACAAGAGACCCTGAAAAAGAAATTGGATCTAATCAAGAACACGCTAATGCACATATTAGTACCAATTTCCTCAAAATAGACATATCACAAGCCATTAAACTCTATGGAAACAAACAGCTTAAGATTCACAATTTTCTTCTCGTGAAAGATCTTGGCGAAGATACACTCGAAGTCATTACAAAATTTTAATTCTCCCTTCCCCTCAGGTTGCATTTGTGAGTGCGGCAAGAAACAAATTATTCAAAGTGAATACAAAAACTTCCAAAGAAGGTTTAGTGAATGAAAAATTTTCGTTTCTGAGGGAACACTGCAACGAGCTTTTGGGTGCTTTTTGGCGGCACAAAAAGTACATTCTTTCGTAAGATTCTGAATCACGGTGCTCCGCCATAGCGGCTACGCGACGGCAAGAGTACAGAATGACAAATACAAATCACTTAATCTGCTTCTCAAAAATCTTCATCAACTGCCGTGTTCTCTCCCCTGCCGTCCCATCACCAATCTCCACATCATCAATCTTCACAACAGGAACAATTCCCATGCTCGTACAGGTCAGAAATACTTCTTCTGAACGACATAATTCACGAAGCGTACAGGTTTGCAATTTCAATGGAAAACAAGAATGCTCAAGAACTAATTCTCGCGTTACGCCTTTCATAATCCCGTCATCAGGCGTGGACAATTTTTCTCCATCAAACCAAAATATATTCGCCTTCGCACATTCCGTAACATTTTCATCCGCGTCCGTTAAAACTGCAGAAAAAAATTCATCCCGCTCAGCCATTTGTTGAGCAATATAGCCATCCAAACGAGAAGAAAGTGTTTTGAGATCGGGATTCGATCGTGGACGAAATACCGACTTCAATGCAACTCCTTTATAAATTTCTGCATCAATAAGCAATTCCTCCGCTCCCACCATCACGCCCTCTGGAACAACCACAATGGAAATTTTTGCCTCCCCAGTTACTGATTTCAACGCCGCTCCAATCCATGTATCAATTTCTGACAAAGAATGGGGCAACCGTAATCCAATCATCGCCGCCGAACGCATCAAACGATCAAGATGTTCTTCTTTTTTGAAAACCTTCCCTGAATAGGTTCGCAATGTTTCATACGCACCATATCCACATTGCACTGCTGGAGAAAAAAAAGAAATCATCGCGTTCTCTTTTCCAATCGGTGTTCCGTTCCAGAGATATATCATTGCTTTTATTTTCTTCAGCAAAACATACTCCGTCAACAAGAAATAAGCGACAAAAATCCTTGCTTTCTCAATGAAACCTTGCTAGCCGATGAATGCTAATTTTATTCTCTATAATTGAATTCTCTCAACATTACGCCTCTTTGGAAAAGAAACGAATATTTTTGGTATTCTAAATTTCCTTTTTGCAAAAAAACATTTTTTATGAATTTCCGCAACAACAATTTCATTATTTCCTAATCTAAAAACACCTGCTACTCAAGTGTCTCAATCCGTAATTTTGAAGGAACCACCGATTCCGGTTCTCCCCGAATCATCGTTGGTCGCCGAAGGGAGGAGACGGAAGACGCCATGCTTGAGGAGGTAGTCGACACGGATCGCGGCATTATTTCTAGATAGACTATTGAGCCGCATAAAATCTCGAGGCATAAGTGCTTCTTTCCCCGAGATATGACTGAGTATCATTGCCAGGAACATATCGGCCCCAATCTCGGTGTTTGATCCTAGAATGGATGTTTGATATTGTAACTGTTTTTTATAATTCTTATTTTTCGATCCTTTTAGACACGCTGGTGTCCACACCATAAGTGCGCCCTCCCAAACTCTATTTTTAATCTCTTCAGGAACATCATCAGAAACCTCCATGGGGGTTCGCTCTTTGTTTGCAACGGCGGCAACTTTTTGCATGATTTTTTGCAGAGTTACAATCGTAAATGGCATTTCTTCACCATCCACCATAACCTTTGCGGGCAATTGCATAATAAGTGGGCCTTTTTCTCCTTCTGTCTGGTTTTTCAGGCTTTCAATTTTCGCCAGTGTTTCTTGAGATAACTCTTTTGGAAATAAGACATTCAATCGTGTAATCTCATCAGCTGAGATTTCTATTTCCACCCCCTTCAGACTTTTCAGTGCTTCGTTCATCCCTTCTACGCTCAAAAATCGTCCTTCTGTGAGTTTTTCAAGAGTACTGCGAATTTTGTCCGCTTCTTCTGTGGTTTCAGGAGTCGCATTTGTTGCACCTGCAATATTTTCGCGCACAGAATTTGTTACTTTTAGAACACCGCTTGATGCTTCTTCAAGGGAAGTAATGAGTTCACGAACGCTTTCTATCATCTCGGCAACACTTTTTTTTGCAAAACCTTCTTCGGTTTCAAATCCCAGTTCTGCTAGACACGCCATGATCTCATGAGTAGCCACAGAACTTTCTGCATTTTGAAGAAAATCAGTAAGACTTGAAATAAGCTCTTCAGGGTTAACATTCTGTTTGTTATGGCGATCTTCGTTCTCCTCGAATGGGAGTCGCTCTGCAAGAGTTTTGTGGGAAGAATTCATAGTCAACTATTAAGTTATTGATTTTACAATAAAAATAAAAAATAAAAGTGTCAAATTATTTTCCTTTCATTCACTTCTCAATGCATCAACCGGATCAAGATTACTCGCCTGAAGCGCAGGAACGAATCCAAAAATAATCCCAACTACCACGGAAAAACAAAACCCTAACAATCCTCCTTCTGGAGAAATAACCGCTCCATAATCACCTAAAAACGGCAAAATCCCATATCCAAGTCCTACACCTATAATTCCCGCAATCATAGAAAGAACCGTTGCCTCCATGAGAAATTGCATCAAAATATCATGTTTTTGCGCTCCAACTGCCTTCATGATTCCAATCTCCTTTGTTCGTTCTGCAACCGTCACAAACATCACATTCATAATCCCAATTCCAGAAACGATTAACACGATGATTGCTACTGAAGTAAGCAAAAAAGACATAGTGTCTGTCGATTCAGTCGCACTCGAAACCATCGACCCCGCATCCATTACACGAAAATCATCCTCCACGGAATCGCGCAATCGGTGATTTTCTCGAAGTAATTGAGTTAATTCATCTTGTGCCAAAGGAATAACTGCGGGACTGGTCGCATGGAACATCAGCATTATACGAGCATTATTTCCTAATACACGAGCCTGTGCCGTACTATAGGGTAAATAAACAGTATCATCGGGTGACATTCCGCCCATTCCAGATCCATTTTCTTTTAAAACACCGATGACCTCCATTTTTCTTCCACTGACCGTAATTGTTTTTCCTACGGCATTTTGAGAAATATCATCAAATAACGTTTCGGCTATCGTCTGTCCCAATACCGCAATATTGGAACGAGCACTCACAGCGGCATCATCAAATAAGGCACCAAATTCTATTTCCAAACTTTGAAGATCAAAAATACTCGATTGCGCGCCAATAATAGAGCCTGAAACTTCTTCCTTGGCATATGTAACAGTTGCACTTCCCGAAGCCATTGCCGTCCCTTTTTTAATAAGCGTTGAATTGCGCAATACGAATGGAACGTCATCTTCCGTAACACGAGTACTCGCGCCTCTCCCTCCCGTTCCCATAACAATTAAAGAATTAACAGACAAGTTCTTAAACTGCTGCTCAATTGCTTGTTTCGCTCCAACTCCAATACCAACCACCGCAATAACCGTCGCAACACCAATTACAATTCCCAACATGGATAAAATAGTTCGTGCGCCATTTGCAAGAAGCGATTTCCATGCCATTGCCAATAATTCGAGTTTCATTGTTTGAGTGTATAATCATGATCCAGTACCGATCCGTCCTTCATAAAAATTATTCTGTCTGCATACGCTGCAACATGTGCATCATGCGTCACCATAACAACGGTTTTCTCTTGTGATTTAAATTTCTTCAATAATTCCATAACTTCCTTTCCCGTCTGAGAATCAAGCGCTCCCGTCGGCTCATCCGCCAAAATAATTTCTGGATTATTGATAAGCGAACGAGCGATGGAAACTCGCTGTTGTTGCCCTCCCGAAAGTTCACTTGGACGATGTGATGAACGATCTCCCATTCCCATGGAATCAAGTAACTCTTGAGCACGTTGCAATCGCACCTCTTTTTTTTGTCCAGCAAAAAATCCCGGCAATGCGACATTTTCAAGGGCCGATAATTTTGAGACCAAATTGAATTGCTGAAAGATAAATCCTATTTTTCGATTTCGAATGAAAGAAAGTGTAAAATCATCCTTTACTCCTCCCAAATCTTCTCCATCTAAAAAATACTGCCCTTCATCTAATGCGTGAAGAAATCCAATAATATTCATAAGTGTAGATTTTCCGCCCCCTGACTCCCCCATCAATGCAACAAATTCTCCACGTTTGATATCCAAATCAATACCATGCAAGACTGGAATCTCAACCCCATTAGAAAGCCAATATGATTTTTTGACTCCTCTCATTGTGATAACGCTCTCTGTTGTTATTTTTTTCATATGACAATAGTTTATCGACGTCCACCGCCTCCCATTCCTGGAACCCGAATCACACTCGCAGCTCCCCCCATTGCCTCTTTAAATTTCGCTTTCATCTCATCTGTCATTTCTCCTGTTTTTGCCTTCTCTATTTCTACTTCCGTAAACCCAGCTTCCTGCATTTTGGTAATCATTTCTGCTGAAATCTCACGCCCTGCCGCACTCTTTGGAGATGTGCCGGATGATACCGTTCCCCCGACAAGAATTCTTTCATTTAGAGAGAGACCTGAAACAATTTCTGTTTTTGAGCCATCTGCAATTCCTATCTCCACTTCACGAGGAGTTCCGTCTTCTAAAAAAACAACTGATTGTGACCCTCGCTTCTGAATTGCTTCGGTGGGAACTAATACTGCGTCGACTGATTCTTTGGTCAAAAATTCAACATACGTTGTCATCCCTTCTTTAATGGGAGCCTCTTGAGAATCAGTAATTTCCACACGAACCAAATAGGTTACTACGCCTGAACTTGATGTTGTAGCTGTACTTGAGATAAACGTAACGGCTCCTTCCAATTCTACATCTGGAACTGCGTCTAATGTAATAATCACCTTTTGTCCCTTTTGGATCTGTGCGATGTCAATTTCTTCCACATATACCTCCGTTGTAAAATTGGAATCTGATAAAATCTTTATAAATGCCGTATCTGAACTCGTTGATTCAATTTTAATCGTTTCTCCCTCATTTCCATTTACTTGAATAACTTCTCCTGAAATAGGAGCTGTCAATTTTGCGAGCTCCAAATCATATTCTGCTTGTTCCACCTTAATTTTTGCCTGAGTAATTTGAGCAGAAAGAATATTGAGTGATGTTTTTTTTGAAACCTCCTTTTCTGTTACCGATTCTGCTGCAGTTTCCATCTGTGATTCAATCTTGCTAATTGAATTTTCCGCGCTCGTGATTTTATTTTGCTGAGACAAATAAGCCGATTCTATTTTTTGGAGGACGGATGTTAATGACGTCACGCTCGATAATAATTTATTATTGGTTGTGGTTAAATTTGAACGCACCGAATCAATCTGTGATTGAGAAACCGATGATGTCGCTATTGCTGAACGCATCACAGAAATCATCTGATCTACAAGCTCTTGTGTTTTTTGAACCGTATTCCGTGTGCGTAAAAGAAAAACCGAAACGTCAGAATCGCTAATATTTTTCTTCCCGTTATATTCTTTGAGCAATATCTCAAATTCTCTGTGACTTTCTCCGTACGCATTCTTTGCACTTTGTTCTCCGAGAGAATCATGCGTAACGCTCAAAATTTGATAGAGATCTGACTGATGTGTGTCAATCAACAACAACGAATCCACCATAAGGAATGCTGAATCTAATGTAGGAAATGTCGTTTGCAGTTCTACTTTTCCCATATCTATGGCTTGTCTTAATGATTGATCTCCATCTCGTGTCACAGAGTCCAATTCATCTTGTTGTGATTGCAAACTCATTTCCAAATCTCTCAATTGCGTATCCGTAAGCATTGCGGACTTGGCCTCATAATTGGCATATGCAATCTGAAGAGCACTTTTGGCTGAACGTAAATCAAATTCCAAATCTCGCGTATCCAATTCAGCCAACAACTGTCCGGACTTTACCCGATCTCCTTCTTCGACATACAATTTTTCAATCGTTCCATTTATAAGAAACGAAAGATCAACGATATTCGGATTAATGATTGACCCATCAGATTCAATCGAGATACGTAAGTCCCCTTTTTCTGGAGATACGACCTGGGCAGCTTCCACAGAATCTTTTGGCGATATCATGTGCGAAAAAAAGAAAAACGCTCCTATTCCCAAAAGAAATACCGCTCCTCCTCCCCACCAAAACATATTCCGTTTTTGTGTCTGCCTACTTTCTTTCACAATCGACGCCATCTCTTTCTGTTTCATGGTTTGAAAATCATCTAGAACCTTGTACGCATTTTTTGTATTTTTGTGTCAAAAATGTATATATTTTTTCGTTTCAAAATTTTATTTGCCTCTCTTGTGCAATAAAACCCGCACAATAGCTAGACTTATTTATAAAAATTGATACCCTCTCGGCGATGACAATTTCTGTTGCCGACCTCGCGAAAAAACTCGACCTCGCTCCAGAGGCGATTTTACTTCATGCCATGGATCTTGATTTTGAGATTCCAGAGGATGATATGATACCCGATGAGATTGCTGCAGAAATTGAAAAACTCGAAGTAGGAAATGAAATTGCACAAACAGAACACGCTATCGAAGGACAATTGGAACGAGAAATTGTAGAAAAACAGCAAGCACAAACCGCCGGAAGTAAGAAAAAAGTACAGAAAAAACAGGCGGAAAAAAAGAAAGAAGAACTCGACAAACGAGAAGACGTAGAAATGAAACAGTCAGATGACGGAACAGTTATTCTTCCTGAAGAAATGACGGTTCGTGAACTGGCGGTAAAAATCAGCAAACCCATTCCTCTCGTTCTGGTAAAAATGAAACAGAACGGAATTATCGCAAATTTGAAAGAAAATATTGATTATGAAACCGCGGCTATTATTGCCGGAGAAATGGGAGTGAAAGTAAAAAAAGAAGCCGCAGAACTTTCCAGTGAAGATTTGTTCCGTGGGGATTTAAAAACGCTGCTCGCGGATGAAGAAATTGAACAATTACAACCTCGACCACCTGTAATTTCCATTATGGGACACGTTGATCATGGAAAAACATCTATTCTCGATCATATTCGAAAAGCAAATGTTGTCGATGGCGAAGCTGGAGGGATTACACAATCTATCGGTGCGTACCAAGTCGAGATTCCATCAGAATCAAAATCCTCAACCAAAGAGAGCCGCGATCCGAGTCTCATTACCTTTCTCGATACGCCAGGACACGAAGCATTCACAATGATGCGGGCTCGTGGCGCACACGCAACAGATATTGCTATCCTTGTGGTTGCAGCAACAGAGAGTGTCAAACCACAAACTATTGAAGCCATTAATCACGCACACGCTGCAGGAATTCCGATTGTTGTAGCGATCAATAAAATGGATCTGCCAGGAGCAAATCCTGATTTGGTCAAAAAAGCACTCGCCGACTATGATGTGCAAGCAGACGACTGGGGCGGAGATGTCCCCTGTGTTCCTGTTTCGGCCAAAACTGGTGACGGAATCGACAAACTTCTCGACACGGTTCTCACGGTAGCAGAAATGCAAGAACTCAAGGCTAATCCAAACCGAAGTGCCATTTGTACCGTTATTGAAGCGGAAATGAATCCTAAGTCCGGAATGAAAGCAACCGTCTTGGTAAATACGGGAACGCTTAAACAAGGAGACGCTTTTGTGATTCATGATCAACATGGAAAAATCCGTGACATGAAAAATTTTCGAGGAGAAGCGGTAAAAAACGCAACCCCCAGTACTCCTGTTGAGATTACGGGCTTGTCCAAATTGCCACAAATGGGAGATCTCTTACAGGTGATGAAATCAGACAAAGAAGCACGAAAAAAAGCCGAAGCAGTCGCCGGAATCAAACACGAAGACGCTTTGCTCAAACGAAAAAAGGCATCACTTGCAACACTCAAAGCACGAATTGCAGAAGGAAAAGTTTCTCACTTAAAGATTGTCGTAAAAGCTGATTCCAATGGAACGCTTGAAGCGGTGGTAGAAGAATTAAAAAAATTGAAAACAGAAGAATCAGCTGCAAAAGTAATTCATTCTGGAGTAGGAGAAATCAGTGAATCAGATATCATGCTCGCCTCAGCCGGAGACGCACTTGTCGTAGGATTCAATGTGGATGCCAGCGGACGACTTACCAAACTCGCAGAACGAGAAGGCGTACAACTCTTTTCGTATGACATTATTTATCATTTGACGGAAAAAATTCAGGAAATTCTCGAAGGACGAGAAGACGAAGCCGATCTTGAAAAAATCGTAGGAGAAATGGTGTTGAAAGGAGTATTTGCAACGGATAAAAAAATGGCCGTCGCCGGAGGAGAAGTTACTTCTGGAAGCGTTCGTGGAAAAGTTTCCTTCCGATTATTCCGAGGCAAAGAGGAAGAACCAATCGGAACAGGAACGGTTGCTTCTGTTCAGTTGGGACAGAAGATTGTCGAGGAAGTAAATGCTGGTGCTGAATGTGGTTTGAAATTGAAACATCACGATTTAGCGTTTGAGGTTGGCGATCGACTGGAGTTTTTTACAGGAGGCGAAGGGAAATAATATTTTCCATCCATTAAATAATACGATTTTGGAAGGGAACGCAGATCTGCGTTCC
>JAGYLK010000107.1 GCA_018401175.1 Candidatus Altimarinota bacterium | reverse complement strand
AATGAAACTACCGGAAATTTACTGACACAGGATGAAGGATTTTGGCGAGCACTCTTCCATATTGGCAAACCGGTCATCACTCATGCTGAAGGAGAAACGTTTGAACGGTTGGCGACCGTGTGGGAAGAAGAAGGAATGCCGTGCCTCCTTCACCAGGCGCATGTGTCACTGAAGCGAGAAGTTAATTTTTTGAGACAGCTTCAGAAAAAAACGGACAAAGTCTCGGCAGAAGCTTGCCCACATCATTTATTGCTTACTCAAGAATCGGAAAACACCCTCGGAAACTTCGCACGAATGAAACCGCCGCTTGCTACCGAAGAAGACCGTCTTGCTCTCTGGGACGGAATTGATGACGGGATAATAACGATGTTTGCGACTGATCATGCCCCACATGCAAAAGAAAAAAAAGAACGACCAGAACCGTGCTGGGGCGTTCCCGGAGTAGGAGAGCGATTCTCCCTTTTGTGGACAGAATGGAGGAAACGTGGCTGGGACACGCGCAAATTTTCCGATATGATGGGCGGCGTTGCTGCAGAACGGTTTGGGCTCGGGGAGTTTGGCATTTTAAAAGAAGGCGCCATCGCCGATGTGGTTCTCGTTGATCCGGAGGGAACATTCGAAATTCAAGCATATCAGCGACCCGGAATGTGCAATTGGTCGCCGTATGATGGACGCGTTGTAAAAGGAAGAGTAGAAAAAACCTGGATTGCGGGAGTTGAGATTTGGAATGGAAAAACTTTTCTCGACGGATTTACGGCGCCAGAAGTGAAACCGTTCTGAATATGGGTTCGAACTTACCTCATACAAACTATTATAAAGTTCGAACTCTCTCGAAAATATCACGTAAAAAACAACGGATTAATCGTCTTCAAAATAAGTGCCGAACTGAAAAGGAGAATCAAACTCAACAACGCGCCCCAAATACGAGCTTTTGCACTGGTTACTGCCTCCTCACTCGCTCCGCCAAACATTATCTGTACTCCTGAAACAACAATAACAAGCACACAAATCAATCCCAAAATAAGTGCGCCAATTTTGTACCACATCCCAAAATAATTTCCGAGTAAATCGACTCCGCTACCACCCGAAATAGACCTGACATTTTGTCCTCCCTCTATAGGAAGGCTCTCCTGAAGTGTAATACAATATTTATCACATTTATTTTTTTCCCAACCATCAGCCCCTGGTGGTCCACTACAAAACTTCCCTCCACATCTCTCTGTTCCCGGCTCGCAGGATTTCCATTTCTCAACTCCCGTATCTGAAACGTCTGCCGTCACATATACCCATTGGCAGGTATCTGAAGAGAGGCCTTCTGCTCCCCAACTGTCTGCATCTTGTGCTTGAGCGACAGCAACAGTGGAGAAAAGAATGAAGGCAAGAAAAAATAGTTTTTTCATCGTGTAAGCAAAAGTTCAAGAAGAAATCGGACGATCGTATATGAGAAAAATGCAATAACAAGCCCAATCATAGTATAGAGAAACGTTTGTTTTGCTTTTTGGAGCATGGTTTCTTCTCCCTGAGAGACGATCATCATCACGGCAGAAATAATCAATAATAATACGCCCAGAGACCCGAGAACCTGTGCCACGAGACGAATTACTTTATCAAATATATTGCGTGATCTTCCATCCTCGTCTTTTTGAAACAGAGTCAATTCGCTCTCTGTCGAATTACTATTTCGACGCAATAAATCGGTAACCGAAAATGTTTTTGTAGCAGAAATTGAATGCGAAAGCATGATATTCATGCCTCTTTTTTGGAGAAACGAAACCACCGCTTCTACCTTTTGTCGTTCCGCATTTTTTTGAGTAATAGCTACATTCGTCTCAGCGGAATCGACCGAACTCTCCGCCTGCGCCGTCAGAAATTCATCCAACGTGCCCGCTGTCCATTTTTTATTCACTTCGGTTTCTTCCTCATTGCTCCTCATATTTTCTCTTACTTTATTTTTGAGCGGAAAATATGAATCTAATTTACTTGGGTTTGTTACAAAATCTCCTTCTTCTCCGGAAGTAACTTTTAACTGCACTGCTGTATAATCTTTTATTAAATTCCACTGCAAAAGACAGTTTCCCTTTAATGGAAATTCTCCCGCTGCTCCTATATCATTTTTGCAAGATTCCCAGCCAAGCCAATCGCCCATCAAAAGTCTCTTTTTTTTCTCGATGTCTTCTTCTTTTTTCTTATTTTTTGCTCCTATATCTCCATCAATAACACTTCTTTTTTTCTCACATGCTTCTTTGTACTTTGTAACAACAGTAGAACACGCCTCCAATAAGCTCCGTCGAACCAGATCTTTGGCTGGCTTTCCTGCCACCCAGTCCGTGTAATCGTACGCCTCAGAGTGATTGAGGGGATCGGGACAATATGAATTTGAGTCCCCCCAGGGATTCGCTTTCTTCCCCTCTATGTACAACGTAAATGGCGGATCCCATCGTTTGTCGAGATACGACGAATTCGCCAATCTACAGAAATGTCTTGCCTCCGGGGCACGATAAATTCTTTGCGTTTGTTTCTCGTTTTCAAAACAATACACTTCTGCTTGTGGAAATCCCTTCACAAACAATCTCCCATTCTCAAACGTAACTTCTGAATCTCTATTGAGTTTTTCACAGTCTTCCAGTGCGAGTTCCGTCTCTCCATCAACCAAAGCACATTTCAATTCTGTGTCACATCCTGTTGGATGTGTGAATACAACTGATTTTCTTTCTCCGTTTTCAGGAGAAAACCACTGTAAACAGGTTTCTGTTCCAGGAGTATATGCCACTGACGAATCGCCACTTCCACAATTCGAATCTCCTTCCGCTGCCACAACCGGCAGAGCCAAGAATACGGCAAGCGCAAGTATTCCGTATCGCCAGCGATGAAGTCTCATTAGAGAGAAAATTCATAAATCTTGTCGGCGGTCACGATATTGATTTTTTGTCCTGCCGCATCAACTGAAAAATCGCGCGCGTCAGGAAGACTAAAGAGCACTTGCTTTTTGTATGTTGCAAATCGTTCTCCTTTTGTAAAGACCAGCACGCGTGCGTTGTTTGGATCAAGAATATAAATGTAATCGTGTTCGTCGGTTGTAAAAATCTTTATGTTTTGCCCCGTAAACGGAGTGCTTGGAATATCGCGAAACGAATAATCCTGTTTTTCTCCGCGGAAAAGCTTTTGGATTGTTCCGTCATCCGACAAAATGTAAATAGATCCATCGATAGCAAAACTCACCGCGCGTGATAAATCCGCTCCATTATTATACGAAGAAGCTCCGGTATACGCGCTTCTCTGTCGTTCATATTTCCAAATTTGGTTTTCTACGGGATCCAGAACATATGCATATTTATTATATGTTTGAATATCAATTCCCTGTTTCCAGGTCGTATCAGCCGTTGACATGGGCGTGACGACTCCGTTTGCAAATTCTACAATTTGAGGTGCGTCTGTATAGAAAAGCAAAGTGCTCTGATCTACTCGTGCCGCAGCAGAAAGAATGTTTGTTTTTTCTGAAACAGACACTCCCTTTTCCACAATATTTCGAACGGTTTTGTATACGGTATTTTCATCGTAAGCAAAGAGATTTCCTCGCAAATCAAGAAGCCCCAATGACTTCATCCCTTCATTTTGTGTTGCTAGATCAGCAAGGAGTTGCGGCTGAACTTTTTTGGCATTTTCTACCTGTAATTGTTTTTCTTGTACATCCGCCAAAATGAATTGTGCGTCCGAGCGATAATCTTTGGATTTTGAATTCAAAACTTCCTGCGCTGCCTGCTGCGCCTGCGCCAACAATTCGGCTGCCGAAGCGCGGTCTCCCTGGATCAAAAATGTATCGGCTTGCTGCAATGCTTCCCGTGCGATTCCTAATTGCTCCCGCAATTGTGATGTCTCCTGTGTCTCAAAACTTGTCAAAAATCGAATTCCCAACACGAGAATCAAAATTCCCAACACTCCCCCAGCTGCCATTTTTACTTGCTTGAGCGTCATCTGTGATGCTCTTTTTCGAATTTCCGCCAATCGAACCGCCAATGCTCCCGGCTCGCGTGATGCATATTCTTCTTCAAAATCATCTTCTATTCCCGGTTCTTCAATTTCTTCTTGTTCGGCAAAAAGTTCTTCTTGTGATTGAGCAACAACTGGTTCTGGTTTCTGTCTCTTGGGAAGAATCATTTCTTCTTCTCTTGTTACTGAAACTTTATCCTCTTTCATTGCTTCTTCCAAAACCCTCTTGGGAACAGAAACCACGGGCTCTGTATCAACAGATGATGGTGACATTTTGGAAACCATCTTGGAGAGGAATCCTGCCGCGCCAGATGCGGATTTTTTTCCAATTCCGAGAATTGTCACCAGCAAATCCATAGAAGATCTTGTTGTCAATTCATGTCGCACTGCAGAAACCGCGTCATCGAAATTTTCTCGAGACAAAATTTCCCCCATTTGTGATGCAGGGATCACTTCCAATGGATTTTTATTACTTATGATTACCACGTCATCTACCGCCACCTGTCCGCTTAATAAGTTATTAAATAAATCTGTTCCATTTATTTCTTCTGTAATGCGAGACACCGCACCGCTTCGGATAAGGCTCGATTGTCCTTCTCCAGAAGTTGCTACATATAATGTTTGAAAATCAAAAAATGAAACGACAATATCTGGACGTTCTTTTCGGAGAAACCCCATTTTTTGAGCCTGCGCATTGGCGGCTTTGAGCGCATCTTCAAATCTATCTCCCGCCTCTCCTCGTACATCAAATTTCAATGCATCGACAATGGAGCCAAAAATTGTTTCCGCAGAAATTCTCGCGGCATCAAATTCCGCAGGGAACTTGGCTAAAAAATAAACCTCTTGCCCTTCCCCGAGATGTTCATGGAAAGCAAAAGCGGTGTTTGACCCGTCTGGGTGCGTCTCGAACGTGTGTACTGCAAACGACATGTTTTGAGTATTAATTCTGTCTGTATTATTTTTGCATAGTTTTTGGAAAAAACAAAAAAAGTTTGGAATCTCCCCTAGTTCGGACTTTAAAAAAATATCTCCAACAAATAAGTCCGAACTTCTGGCGGGAACACAAAAAAAGCGCCGAGTTATAAAACTCGACGCTCACCTGACATATTTCATTCATGACCATTTATCCGAAGATATTTGGCAATAGAATGTCAGAATTTAGAATCCAAACCCGGGTTTGAGCCCGGGCTCGGGAGAAGAAAATTTTATCTCTTAACCACCTTGTGGGTGATAAGTACTCCGTCAGAAAGAATTCTAACGAAGTAAAACCCTGCAGGAAGTGCGCTCAAATTAATCTGAGTCATTTCCCCGAGATTTTCCTGATGGAAAACCTCGCGACCAGTAATATCAACAATACTCACTGTTTCCAGTGAC
>JAGYLK010000106.1 GCA_018401175.1 Candidatus Altimarinota bacterium | reverse complement strand
TTCTGGAGCAAAAGTTGTTTGAATATCGGTGCCACATTTGTCGCACTTTCGTTCAAATAATTTTCGAGGATTACGGAGCGCCATTCGTTGTTTATGTCGTTCATCGGGACACAGTCGAGGAATGGGGAGATTCATCTTGCGGTAAAACCGCAGTTCTTCTTTTTGAATACGGTAATTTTTTCCAGTGGCTTCACAGGTGAGAATTTGTTTACAAATATCATCGGTTATATCGTCTATAGAATCAGGAACTTTTATAACGGGACCATTGTACTTAAAAGATTGCAGGTCCTCTCTGTAGTTCAGCCCTTCTTTTTTAATTTCCTCTTTTGTAAGAGGAAAAAAATCTCCCGCTACCGATTCGTTATAGGCAAATGTGCTCATTTTCATGGGGAAAAAGTTTCCCCATTCGCCTGTTTTTTTCATATAGTCGATAATTTTGTCTCGAAGAATAAAATACTCTTCTTTTGAATATTGTTTATTGAGAATGCAATATTGGGCATTCTTTAGTCCAATACACCCAAAGCAATCTTTACAGTTGCTACAACTGTCACAGTATCGGAGATTTTCACTAAAAAAAGTGTAGTAACAAAACGCCACATTTGTTGATCCTCGAGAAACAGCAGAGTTATATATTAATTCGCACCCCGGCCAGCCGGCAGAATAACAAGAAGTGATATCTTTTCCGTCAGAGAGAGAAATGCTATCAAAACAATCTTCATTTCCATGTCCATCAAAACAATTCTCACAATTCTTTGACGAATATAAATGATCTCCAGTGATATTTTCAGATTTCAAGAGATTCGCAAATTTGTGTGGAGAATTTAAGAATATTTTTTTCATAAATGTTCGTCCATCTTCAAATGTTTTACAACTGGCAAAGATTTGCGATTTTTTTTGTTCAAATTCTTCCTTGCTGACCGGTTCATTAAATATGTGATAGCTTTTTTTTACAAGATTTACACAGCCAATACAGTGGTCACATCCTCGTAATTGGAGAGAAAAAAAACTGTCATGACAATTAGCTGATTCTTGGAGAGCAACGCAATTGTAGCAGTGTTCCACATCGATACATTCGTAACAGAGTTCTGAGAAGTTTGTCATTACGCAATCGACACAGTCTCGATCCTCCACCATCCAATAGGAATAGTGTACATTTTCACATTTTGCTACGAGTGAGTTCAAATAACAGTTCCTCGAATTTCGAATATGGCTGTTAAAATCACAATTTTCTGATTGAAAAACAGAAGTCCCTTCTCGCGGAACATTGAGTAACAATTCTTTGAATTGAGCAAAAAAGGGTTGAGAGAAATGAAATGTTTTTCCGTAATCGAGAGGATTCCATTCGTCGCCCCACCACAATTGATTGTCGTATACAGGAAAAGGGGCTTTTGAGTGATAGGCACTGATAATTTTTTTACCAGATTTACTGCACGACCGTTGATAAAACTTCATTTCATTTCTCCATGACATTAATTGTCGCACTTGTTCTTCGGGGCAAATGCTTGGAATAGGAACATCCATTTTCTTATAAAACTGTAGTTTTTGTTCTGATATCTCAAATTCAACTCCGGAAACGGTACATTTCTGTTTCATTGCTTCTCATTCTAATTATTTTTTAAAAAATTGGAAACAGAGACATGTATTTTTTTGAAAAGATATATATAGCGCTGTTATCTTTATAAAAAAACTGTCGAAAAATTTTTACAACAATGGGGATTTGGGGTATATTGAAAGAAGTTTTACACAATGCTTGAATCAAATCTCCGATTTCTAGGACTGTCCAAAGAAGAGATAAAAATTTATCTCCTCCTGCTAAAATTTGGAACCTCAAGTGTGGCTCAAATTTCCCATCAAACCGGAATTGGGCGAGTGAACTGTTATCATCATATCGAGAAATTAAAACAAAAAGGCTGTATTCATGAGTCGCAAAAATCAAAGATGAAACAGTTTTCCGCAGAGAAGCCAAAAATATTTCTCAATCAGCAAATTGAGCGGCTCAATATTGCTCGAGAGCTGATTCCAGAATTAAACGCTTTGGCGATGACGTCTGGACAACGCCCTCGTGTGCAGATTTTTGAAGGACGTTCTGGGATTCGAAATATATTTGAAACGATGACGGAGCAACGAGGAGGGGAAATCGTGACGTTTTCGAACTTTGATCGCATGACGGAGTTTGCGACAGATTGGCTTAGAGAGCACTTCAAAAAACGCTTAGAGAATGGAACAAAAACTCGTTTTATTGCTCCGTGGACAGAAAAAGCCGAGTCTTTTCGTTCTGCATTTTTTCCAGCAGAATTTGATGAACGATTGCTTGAAATTTTTCTCATTTCTCCGAGGGAATTTCATTTTGAGTCAGAGATTTCGATTTTTAACGGAATTATTGTTTCCATGAATTTACATGGAGAAAATCCCGTGGGGGTTCTCATGGA
>JAGYLK010000105.1 GCA_018401175.1 Candidatus Altimarinota bacterium | reverse complement strand
GAAGTGGTGAAAGAGATTTTTGTTCCGGGGAAAATTGTGGGGTTTGTGGTGCGATAAGGATTTAATCTGTTGAGACGCAGCAATGCTGCGTCTGTATCTAGGGTTTGTGATGAAATAATATTCATTATGGAGGGAAGTTGAGACGTTGCATGCTACGTCTGTATCTTATAAGTAGGAGGATTTATTAGGGATTAGAGATTCGATGCTTGAGACACAGCAATGCTGTTTCTGTATCTCAAGAAATATGAATTTCTCCTGAATTTCAGGGGTGGCATGAAATAGATTTCTTTTTATTCTTCTTTCAATGAAAGAAAAATTTAGAGGAAAATATCGGATAGATTCTGTTCGATTAAAAGGATGGAATTATTCCTGGCCAGGTTTTTATTTCATAACGATTTGTGTGAAAGATCGAAAGAGATTTTTTGGCAGGATTGTGGAGGGAAAAATGATTTTGAGTGATATGGGGGAGATTGTGAATCAGTGTTGGAAAGAAATTCCGGATCATTTTGAGAATGTGATGTTGGATGAATTTGTAGTTATGCCGGATCATGTGCATGGGATTATTGTTTTGGAAAATGATATAATAGAGACACAGCATTGCTGTGTCTCCACAAAAAAACAACAGGAATTTTATTATTTATCCCCCAAATCATTGCCAGTAATAATTCGATCATTTAAATCCGCCTGTTCCTACAAAATAAATAAAAAGCATCCGTATATCGGTTTTCAGTGGCAATCAAAATATTACGACCACATAATTCGAAATCAAAAAGCATTTGAAAATATTCAACGATATATTTATTTCAATCCACAAAAATGGCATAATACAAAAAATAAAACATGAGTTTTTCAGAAAACGTTCTTCGCGCAGTAAGACAGATTCCAAAAGGAGAAGTCCGCACGTATGGAGAAATTGCGGAAGTAGCTGGAAGCCCTGGCGCTGCGCGCGCTGTTGGTTCTCTTATGAAACACAATAGAGATCTGAATATTCCGTGTCATCGAGTGATTTGTTCTTCAGGAAAAATTGGTGGCTACAATGGAAACCTGGGAAAGAAAAAAGACTTACTTGAGGCAGAGGGATTTATCGTTACCGCAAAAAATATGCTCAAGAAAAGTTAAACCCTGCAAATTTCTTCGTCATTAAAAAAGTGTCCTCGAACGCGTACAGAGTACGCTTTTCTGCGGTAATTTTTCCCTTCCCCGAACTACTTGTTTGTAACTCTTTTCTTGCGAGAAGTTCTCTGTTATCGTACAGTCCTCTCGATGAAACTCTCGATAATTATTCCCACAATTGGAAGAAAAACGCTTCAGCGAGTACTTTCTGCACTTGTGAATTCGAATGATTTTGAAACAATTGCACCAGAAATTATCGTTGTACGTGATGCAGTTGAAGGTCCCTTTTTGTCACAATTAGAAGCAGAGTTTCCACAGATTCTGTTTCTCACAACGAAAGAAAAATCGTATTCAGGCGGTGCACGGAATGTTGGATTGGATAAAGCGACAGGAGAAGTGATCGTTTTTCTCGGAGATGATACGATTCCGCAGCCAGATTGGTTACAACGAGTTTTTGATTTTCACATGGCTCATCCAGAAAGAGAAGCGGCATTACTGGGACTCATCTCTTGGACAAAAGAATTGGTATGTGATTCTTTTCATCAATGGTTGGAGAATAATGCGCAGTTTGCGTTTTCTTCTATACGAAAAAATGGGGCGGATTGGCGACATTTTTATACGTCTAATATTTCAGTAAAACAGGGATTAATAGGAGATGAGCGATTTAGTGATCAATTTGTGGGGTGGGGATTTGAGGATACGGAATTTGGATATCGGTTATTTCAAAAGGGAATGAAGATTTCTTTTGATCCAGAATGTGAGGTGTTGCATGATCATAAGCAAGAAGAAGACCGGGTTTGGGAGCAGACACGAAATGCGAGAAAGAA
>JAGYLK010000104.1 GCA_018401175.1 Candidatus Altimarinota bacterium | reverse complement strand
GACGGGATTCTGAATCAGGATGAGACGGAGATAGATTGTGGGGGAACGGTGTGTGACGCGTGTGTTGTTGTTCCTGTGGAAAGCTGTACGGACGGTATTCTCAACCAAGACGAAACAGACATAGACTGTGGGGGAACGGTGTGTGATGCATGTGTCGTTGTCCCAGAAGAAACATGTGAGGACGGAATTCTCAATCAAGATGAAACAGAAATAGATTGTGGCGGGACGGTGTGTGACGCGTGTGTGGTTGTTCCTGCAGCAACATGTGAAGACGGAATTATGAATCAAGACGAAACAGACATAGACTGTGGGGGAACTATTTGTGATGCATGTGTTGAGTAGGATTTTTTACATCCGTATTTTTGAGTTCGAACTTGGGAGAGGAGAGAGTTTCTTTGGTTGTTTTCTGCTTTCCGATTTGTATACTTCCCACGATGAAACAAAAAATATTGGTGACCGGGGGAGCGGGGTTTATCGGCTCCAATTTCTGTAATATACATCGTGAAAAATACGACATTGTTGCTCTGGACAACCTTTTCCTGGGAACGCCTGAAAATCTGAATCCAGAAATAACATTTATCAAAGGAGATGCGTGTCGGATGTCGGATTTACAAAAATGTGGCGATCACTTTGACTTCATCCTTCATTTGGCGGGAACGAGTTCTGCGCCGATGTTTACCGATGAAAAATTATCGGAGGCGTATCGCAATTCTGTCGAAAGTTTCACGACGATGTGTCAGTTTGCCTTGAAATGTGGAGCAAGGAAAATTCTCTTTGCCTCTACTTCTTCTCTCTACGGAAATAATCCAATGCCATTAGTTGAAACGCAGGAAGTTGTGCCGCCGAATCATTATTCGGTGACGAAGTTTCTCTATGAACACTGTGCGCGCTGTTTTCAATCAACGCATAAAGAGCTCGATATTATCGGATTTCGATTTATGTCCGTCTACGGACCAAATGAAGAAGCAAAAGGACAGTACGCGAATATGATTTCTCAGTTTGTGTGGGATATTGCGCGGGAGAAGAAGCCGGTGATTTTTGGTGACGGAAA
Organism: Candidatus Altimarinota bacterium; assembly: GCA_018401175.1. GTDB lineage: Bacteria > Patescibacteriota > Gracilibacteria > UBA4473 > UBA4473 > M50B91. Next base: position 485 of record JAGYLK010000104.1, on the reverse strand, counting down.
TCAGTTTCGCGATTTTACAAATGTTGCTGACATAGTGCGGGGAATTACGTTGGCGATGGAAACAGAGAAGAAGTTGGGAGCGGAGATTTTTAACATTGGAACGGGAGCGACGTGTTCGTTTAATGAAATTATTGATCAGGTGAATGTTGCGATGGGAAAGTCGGTTGAGCCGATTTATATTGAGAATCCAGTGAAGGAGACGTATGTGCGTGGACAGCATGCTGATATTTCCAAAATTTCGAATGTATTGGGATTCAAGCCAACGGTTTCTCTGTCTGATGGAATTCGAGCGCAAGTGGATAACTTGGATATTTCGCGTATTCGAGAGACGAGTTCGGATTTGTTTCGTGAGAAGTGATTGACAAATTAAATAAAAATGTTATAAGGAACTTAATGGAAGGATTTGAAACATCAGCTGACGGCGAAACACAGTATTCAAAAGAGGAATTAGAATCTTTTGCGCGACAGGGGATTTCTCCTGACGA
>JAGYLK010000103.1 GCA_018401175.1 Candidatus Altimarinota bacterium | reverse complement strand
AATGCAAAACCGTCCTGAATTTTTTGACAAAATGAGTGATCGGAATCTCGTGGAGGAGGTGCAAAAAAGAATAAAAAATCAGGTGGATGATGTTATCAAAGAAAAATAAAGACCGGTCTCCTCTTAAAATCTCCGTTCCTCTCTTTGAATAAAGAAAGAATCTCCCCTCCCCGCTCCGCGGGGCTTCCCCTCTTTGAATAAAGAGGGGACAAAGACGAGATAAAATGACTAGGGGAGATTTCAAATACGTCTCTACTGCGCCACACACGCCCGACTCGGAATATGATTTCCCAAATATCCGATTTCTGTTGGCGTAATCGCTCGATTGAAGATACGTACTTCGTCAAATTGCGTATTTACCGAACTCATCGCGGCATTTCCAGAAACTCCTCCGATATACAAACTTCGTCCCGGAATGTTGTTCATGGAGATCGCTCCAATATTTACCGAACTCCTCTCCACTCCGTTAATGTACAATTTGAGATTTGTACCATCAAAGAGCCCGACTAAGTGATGCCATGTGTTCAGTGTCAGAGCCGTAGCATTTACAGTATTGTAAGCCGTTGAGCCACTCTCAATAAAGAGTTGTGGCACATTTGAATTGAAGTCTCCGATCATGAGCGCCCACTCACTATTTCCCGCAGAACTCCATTTGTTTACTCCCGCTACATCGGCCCAGCCAACCGTAGATGCTGTTTTGTTTACCCAGAATGAAATCGTAAAGGCTCCTCCCTGAAGATCCAGTGAATTATCATCTGGGACAACGGTTACGGCTCCGTCTAATGCTCCGCCACGACTTCCCCCTCCCGTAATCCAGGTTCCTCCAGAGGTTGTCGCATCATTCTGATATCCGGACCAATCGGCAACAACCGTTCCACTTCCATCTTCGAATGGCAAATAGAGTTTTTCTCCTGCTAATTCTGCTTCACATCCACCGAGTTTGGCGGTGTTTTTGGCAATTATTTTTCCTCCGGATTGGATACGGATTTTTTGGCTACTTCCCCCAAATCCAAACCGCGTGGTCCCCTCAAGTCGCATCGTAATTCCGTTTTGGATAATCCAATCACCATACAGCTGGTGCACTTCGTCGATAAAAGTACAACTCTGCGTCGGCGTCCAGTCTCCCGTTGATGGAGGAATACAGGCGTCGTACTGACATTTTCCATAATGACACGACATCGTTCCGCCCGCATCACCATCACTACACTGGATATCATGTGTACAATCTGAATTCACTGGACGACACATATCGGTCTTCGCCCATTCGGGGAATCGCCCTGTCCCATACGACACCATCGGTGGTGTTCCATCTGTAAATCCAAATCTCAAACGACTTGACGTTTCTGATTTCACGGTCCACAGTTCATCAATATCTGAACCTATAGATACAGTATCTGTATACCAAGTATTCAATGGATCACTTGAATGATCTAAATACACTTTTTCTGTTCCTTCTGCATTATATAAACGGTATGAAATAGCCGTCGTCGTATACGCCGAAATCATCCGAAATCCAAAATCGCCATCACTTTGATCTGATACCCAGAACGAATATGGGAGTTGTTCTGTTGAAGGATTATATTCTTGATTTGCAATTGCTTCTAAATCACCTGTACACACATGACTCAGATCAGAAATAGAATCCGCACGAACAAAATCTCCATCAAAGACAACATACGTCCTCATATCAACCCCACTCGTTGCAATTTTGAGATGCCAGATTCCTAGATCCGCAGTTGTGGGAATTGTTATTTTTTTCCATCGTAAATCTGACACGGGATCAGTTGCCAAAACAGTCCCATCATCAGCAAAACACCCTGCAACTGCGTCTGTTGGATCACAACCAGTTTCTGTCCACGATATAACCGTTGCGCTCGGAACAAGTGTTCCATCCGGATAATATAATTGCAATCCCATATTATCTAATCCTTGAGCAGAATTATCATATGAATTTGTATCTTGTACTGCCACTAATATATTTACTGCTTCTCCAATAGGACGTTCAAACCAAAAATTCTTTCCCGCATGACGAGAATTTGAAATTGACTGACACGTTGCAGTTCCATTATCGGTATCGTCATAACAAAATTTCGAAGTATTTACGCCTCCTGCCAAATACGAACGAGAATCATTACTACATGGCTGCAATTCATTTGCGCCTGAACAGCTCGCCTGACATTCTCCC
>JAGYLK010000102.1 GCA_018401175.1 Candidatus Altimarinota bacterium | reverse complement strand
ATGTTCCGGGAATTCACTATGGAACAGGGCCACTCGGATGCGGGATTTCTGCCGCCGCAGGAATGGCTTGGACGGAGAAACGACAAAATCCTGAAAAACGCGTTTGGTGCACTATCGGCGATGGAGAAATGCAAGAAGGACAAGTACACGAAGCGGCTCTTTTTGCGGCACAACAACGACTCAATAATCTCACTGTTATTGTGGACTATAACAATCTCCAAATTTCAGGAACTCTCGCGCAAGTCTGCAATATTGATGTCACTGAATTTTTTAAATCAAAGGGATGGAAGATTGTGGAAATCGATGGACACAATTATGAAAAAATTTGGACCGCCCTCAATACGAGTTGCAAACGAGGAAGACCAACAGCGATTATCGCCAGAACTATAATGGGAAAAGGCGTTCGCGGGATGGAAGAGGATGGAAAAAATCTCAATCCAACCTGGCACGGAAATACACCAAAGCCTGAAATCGCAGATGAAATGCTTGCTTCTGAAAAACTCACTCTTTCTCCAGAAGAAGAAAAAACACTTGATGCCTTTCGCGTAGAACGGCTCTTTTTGCCACGAAAAGAAGAATCTCTCGACTGGGGAACTCCGATCAAAAATGTAAATCTCGGAGATCCAATCGAATACGCTCATAATGAACTCACCGATTGTCGTGGAGCGTATGGAAAAGCATTGCAGAGTTTAGCCGAGAAAAATAAACACATTCTCGCCATGTCCGCAGATCTCTCTGGCAGTGTAAAAACTTCTGACACGCAGAAAGTATTTCCCGAACAATACATCGAATTTGGAATCGCAGAGCAAAATATGATCTCCGCCGCTGGCGGGATGTCTCTCTCTGCAAAGATTCCCTTCGCCAGTACATTCGGAGCATTTATTTCTAGCAGAGCCAAAGACCAAGCACGCGTCAATGATATTAATAACGCCAATGTAAAAATGGTCGCTACACACTGTGGACTTTCCGTCGGAGAGGACGGCCCCACGCACCAAGCTATTGACGACGCCGGAAGTTTTCTCGGATTATTTAATACTGGAGTATGTGAACCCGCTGACCCAAATCACTGTGATCGTATGATTCGCTGGGCAGCCTCAATATGGGGAAATGTATATATTCGCATGGGACGAGCAAAACTCCCAACACTTACAAAAGAAGACGGATCTGTGTTCTTCGACAAAAAATACAAATATCAATATGGAAAATGTGACGTACTTCGATCGGGAAAAAAAGTCACCATCATTGCTACTGGACCCTGTGTACACGAAGCATTGAAAGCGCGGGAAATGACAGGAGTTGATGCGGAAATAGTGATTGTCAGCTCTATAAAAAAGATTGATAACACCGTTGCGCAGTCATTGAAAAAAACAGGGAAATTCCTCACGGTGGAAGACCACAATCCGTATTCCGGACTCGCGAGTGCAATTGCAAAATACAACCAAGACAACAATATTGAATCTGAATGTATCGCGAATTTGGCGGTGACAGAGTATGAATTATCTGGGAAACCGGCTGAGTTGTATCATCATGCGAAGATTGATGCAGATGCGATTGGGGAAGTGTTGAAGAAAGTGTAATTCCTGCCCCGAGTCCGGACTTGAATCTGAACTCATCATCGTAAAGTCCGGACTCTATTGCCCAGAAAATTTTATTTTGACTAAATTTTGTGTTCGCTCTACCATCTCAACGACAACCTGAATACACAAACGAATGCTTGAAAGTCTTCTTCTCTCTGCGGCAACACTCTTCCACGGAACAACGACCCCCTTCTTTGAAGAGCAACTCGAGCTTCCAGCCGCCACATTTGAACTCTCCACCGAGAAACAATGGAACGCACTCACCGTCTTTACCACTGACGGAACAGCACTTCCCCTATTGGAATATAAAAACGAGCAAGGAACGTGGAAAACATGGGACACGGAAGACGATCGGAATGACTTATCCGAACTCATTTTCTTTGATACAACACAAACAAAACTCACCATTCGATCAAATGCAACAGCTTCTGTGATTGGACATTTCTTCAATACAAAAATTCCTGGCGAAAGTCTCGTGGCACAATTCAGTGCGAATACTTCTGATTTTTTGGAATCATCGCCCGAATCACAAAAACTTCTCAATAAAATACCAAAATATTTTCTCCGTGCCGACTGGGGCGCGGACGAATCTATTCGCCTCGCAAAAAGCTTTGGTAAACGAACAAGAAATTGGTTTCCGATTGAAGAAAAATTGGTAGACGCGCGATATAAACCAATCGACACTATTTATGAGAATGACAATGGAGAATCGCTCTATTGGCCCATTTCTGAAAATCAATTGATTGCGAAATTCGTTGTCCATCACACCGCCGAAAATCTCGACAGCGAACGAAACCGCACCCCCGAAGAATTGATGCGCGCTATCTATTATTATCATACCGTCACCAAGGGATGGGGCGATATTGGATATAATTTTGTGATTGATCGGGCTGGAAATGTGTATGAAGGACGTGCCGGATATGAGAGAAATCAACGAATCCCTGTCGGAGCACATGTGGCATATCGAAATATTGGAACCATCGGAATAGCGTTGATGGGAAATTTTCAAGAAGAAGAACCAACCGAAGCGCAACTCGATGTACTGGCACTCTTGATATCTGATCTTTCTCAGCAAATCGGATCTGATCCGCTCGGAGAAACCAAATTCTGGGGAAAAACAACGCCTAATATTCTTGGCCATCAAGAACTTGCTGCCCTGGGACACGGAACTGCTTGCCCCGGAAAAAACATGATGAGCAAGTTTCCCGACTTACGAAAACGAGTTCGAGAAATGTTGGAGATTCTTGAAGAATTTGAAGATATCGGTGTCCCAAAAGGAAAAGATTTTTTGAGTAAAAGTAGCATGGCACCACAAGTACAAAAAGTAACAAACCTTACCCCAGAAAGAAAAGATTCTCCTGTCGAGATGTCCATTATTACAGAAATACCACAGATTCGTCGCAATGAACGGAAAACAGTGACCATCCAAGTAAAAAACACCAGCACGATGGATTGGCCCATGGGAACTGCTTTTCGCATAAAAGACGCACCAGAAGGAACTGTCATCGAACCATTTCGAACAAATGAACTGGTGCGCATGGGACGCACCGGAAATTTTAGTGCCAAAATAAATGTCCAATCAACACCAAATGGAAGCTATCATTTTCAACTGGTACCACAATTTTTGGAGAAAAAATATTTCCCAGAACAAATTACGCGAGCAACACTCAGTTACCCATTTCGTGTCTCCGGAGACACAAAAATGCTCCGCGCGCAGGTAGACACTGGTCTTTTTACACAAAATATGAAAGCAAGCGTCATCAACAAGCCAAGTCCGAGTCCCAGTCCAATTGCTAAAAATTCTGTACCAGAAGTAATTACTCCACACGTGAAAGTGAAATTAGCTGGATTTGATGCCTTATTTGCAAAAATAAAAGGAACAAAAACAACCGACCTCTGGTATCGAGACAAAAAACTTGCCAGTATCACCGCCGGAACACCTGTAGAAATACGATATGTGCCAGATACCAAAACGGTCTCTCTCCAAGCAAATACTCAAAGCTGGGAATTCACAGAATCATTTCTCGGAAATATTTCATTAAAAACCGATGGAATTCTCCGCATAGAAAATTATAGGAATCCCCGCTTTGGACAAGGAAAGGTTTTGTACAACTCCTTTCGTGGCACACTTCATCTCTATCCTCAATCTGAAAAACTTTTGGTCGTCAATGATCTTCCCATTGAGGAATATCTTTGGGGTTTGGGAGAAGAACCATCAACGGAACCGATAACAAAACGACATGTAATTCACATCCTTGCTCGATCCTATGCCAAAGTATATTCCGGAAACAAACGAAAATTCCGCACTCCACTCTATGATTTGGAAGACGATCCTCGCACGAGCCAACTGTATCTTGGACATGATTGGGAACAATATCATGCCGAACAAAAAATACTTGTTGCTGAAACCGAAGGACAGGTCCTCACAAAAGATGGCGAAACTGTTATTGGTCCGTACTTCACGCAATCTTCTGGGAAAAGTGTGAATCCATGGGCATCACAATATCCGTGGTGCCGGGTTCGAGAACTTCCGTACGATGCAGGGCTTGCTCAACTCGGACACGGTGTTGGTCTTTCTGGAAATACAGCACGCATTCTCGCCGAACAAGGAAAATCAATTCAGGAAATCATTGATTACTTCTTTGAAGGGTTGGAGATCAAGAAAATGTATTAAGATCAGTTTGTAGTTAATAGTTACCAGTTAATAGTTGCAAACAAAAAACTCACTGTAAACTATAGACTGTGAAGGGGAGACTGCTTTAAATTTGACAACTGAACACAAAAACATAAAATTCGCCCGAATATTCTTGAATTCTCTCACAATGACCAACAAAGGAGGCGCAAAACAACACGGTGGATACGAGATCAATGAGCGTCGACGCAAGTCAGCGATGCATTCTCGTACGAACAAAGCAACCGCTCGCGTACGACGAGAGGAATTACGAGAAAAAGGATTGAATTGCTAATTCTTCTGAAACTATTTGAAAATGAAAACCTCGCGATGCGAGGTTTTTTTATCGCATGACTCTCATAAAAAAGAATTATGTTACTTCTCTCCCCCCTCTCAATTTGAAGTTTGAAGTTTTATTTAATCCCTTCCAGCGCCTCACGCTCTTTTTTTGAAAGTTTCTTTGGCATATCATACACAATTCGCACCAAATGATCTCCCTGACGACCACTTCTTTTTACTCCTTTCCCTTTAATTTTCATCAATGTTCCATCTTTTGTACACTCCAAAACTTCCACCTTTACCTTTCCCCAAAACGTCTCCACTGGGAACATTCCTCCCAACATCGCTTCCCACGGAGACAACTTCAATTCTGAAAGCAAATCCATTCCACGACGCTCAAATGTACGAGAATCCTTTACACGAATATGGACAAACAAATCCCCTGATTCTCCCCCTTTTCGACCCGCTTCGCCATCTCCACGAACACGGAGCGTTTCTCCCGTTTGAACCCCTTCTGGAATATGAATTGTAATTTTTTTCGACTTTCTCACACGTCCTTCTCCAGAACATTCCGAACACTTGGAATCAAATGTCTTTCCCGTGCCTTCACAATCAGGACAAATTCCTTGCTGCTGAATAACCCCGAAAGGAGTTCGAGTCTGTCTCGATACCCGACCAGAACCAGAACAAGTTGAACATTTTTTTTGTCCAGAGCCACCTTCTCCCTTACATGCTTCACAAGATATAAACTGTGTGGAAGAAAATTTCTTTATTACCCCCCTCATCGCATCTTCAAAATCCAATACCACTTCCACCTCCAAATCAGATCCTCGCATATTCATTCGTCCTCCATGTCCTGCTGTACTTCCTCCTCCGAAAAACGAAGAAAAAATGTCTCCCATATCTCCACCAAAATCAAATCCCGAGGTATCAAATCCGCTCGTATGAAATCCTCCACCACCAAATCCCTGTGATCCCGCATTTCCAGCAGAACCAAATTGATCGTAATTGGCTCGTTTTTTACTATCCCCCAAAATTTCATACGCCTCATTTATTTTTTTAAACTCCTCAGCATTTCCTCCCTTATCGGGATGATGTTTTTTTGCTGCAGCACGATATGCCTTCTTTATATCTGCCTCTGAAGCAGTTTTTTCAACGCCTAAAATTTTATATGGATCGTTTGTCATCGTGTGGATTCTACAAATTTTTAGCAGCCTGTCTAGTCGACT
>JAGYLK010000101.1 GCA_018401175.1 Candidatus Altimarinota bacterium | reverse complement strand
CCCCAGCCGTTGACAAGAACACCATTGCAACAATGGAAATGGCTATTTTTTGATCGGTTTGAAGAGGAAACCTTTTTTTAGGCAAATCCCGTCTTTTTCAATCCAATATCAATGGATTCTTTGAAGACGTGAAAGAATTTTTTTTGTACTTCATAAATGTCTGGATAATGAAAAAACGCCTCAAGAACTCCCTTCTCAATTTTTAAAAAATTAAGCATCGCCTCAGTTGTTCCTCCTTTTGACGCCACAAGTTGTATTATTTCTTCCGCCGATTTCCCGGAGGCAAACAACCCTTCTAATCCTTCATTTGTCTTCTCAAGAATAGTTTTTGCATCGGTAAATCCATCTTGAGAACATTGTTCTATTATAAAATTATTTATGAGCATTCGAAGCGATTCCTGTTTTTCGAGAGAAGAAATATGTTTTTCTATTTCTGATTGCAAGAGCGCAATAATTGCCATCATTGATGAAGAGTAAATAGTAAACCCTTCCAGAAGATGTTCACTTTCAAATTCAATAATAGCACCTGTTGTTTCACAAACTTCGCGTATCACAACACGAATCTCCTCTGGGATATCATTTTCAAAATAAATTGCCGTTAATCCTTTTTGTACCAAACTCCCCATTGTTGGCATAAGACGAGTAATAGATGTCTCGGTTTTGAGTTTTTCACGAATTTTGTCACACGGAGTCATGGCGAGAAGAGAAATAATTGGCTTCGTAATTTCTGTATTTTGTAAAATTTCGCCAAGTCGTTGTGGCTTGACTCCCAATACAAGGAGATCTTGATTCAAAATATCCTCAATATTTTGTGCGCTCTGTGCGCCTATTTTTTGAGCCGCGTGTTGTGTAGATTCATTTGTTGAATTTAAAACGCTCACATTAAGCGTATTTTGGGAAAGCAATGCGCGAGCCATATTTCCGGCTCCGAGCACACCAAGTGATTTTTGTGATTCCATGTCAAAAGTAGTTACAAAGTATTTTTAAAGGGTTAAAAAAATCACCGAACGGGTTGATGGTTCGGTGGGAAAAAGTTTCATTTTTACACGACTCTCTTACCGCACCGGCGGAATGGGAGATATCGGAAGTAAAAAGAAAATATCAATCATCTGTAACGTGAAGGAAGTGTAGGGAATGAGTGAAAAATGGTCAAAAAAAATTTCGTAGGGGCGTGTTTCTAATACGCCCGTACAATAAAAAATCCCGCCGAAGCAGGATTTCTATAATTTTGTGAGAAGAACAATTCCTACCGTTTTGAGAACTGAGAAGCACGTCGAGCCTTCTTCAATCCTGGCTTCTTTCGCTCTTTTACACGTGGATCACGAGTAAGTAATCCCTCGTCTTTCAACTGAGGGCGAGTTTCTGCTTGTTTTTTAATTAATGCACGAGCAACTCCCAATCGAGCCGCCTCTGCTTGTGCTACCTTTCCTCCACCAGATGTACGAACCACAAGATCAAAATCTTTTTTCATTCCCAATACAACGAGCGGCTCAACCACTGTTTTTAGCATTTCTTCTGTGTCAGCCCAATCACGAACCGATTTATTATTTACAATTACATCCCCAGATCCATCTGGAAAAAGTTTTACGGTTGCACGCGCCGTCTTACGACGTCCTACTGCGTGAAAATATGCTCGATTGTCATTTGCCATCTGAGAAAAAATTAAATTTCAAGGGGTTTTGCTTGTTGTGCTGTGTGTGGATTTTCATTTCCCACAACGAGAAGTAATCGCTTCATTTGTCCTGCCCGAAGACGCGTTTTAGGCAACATGCCACTTACGGCATCCTCCAAAATACGTTTTGGAGATTTTGCTCGCACAACACCTAACGATTGCGTTTTGAGATGTCCAATATATCCAGAGTGACGATAATATTTTTTATCCTCTTCTTTATTTCCCGTTACTGCGACTTTGTCTGCGTTTAAAACAACAACATAATCTCCGCCATCAACATGCGGTGTATAATCTACACGACGTTTTCCACGAAGCGTGTCAGCAATAGCTACTGAAAGTTGTCCAAGGGTTTTCCCCTCAGCATCTACAATCCACCATTGGCGGTCAGTATTTTGTACGTTTTGTCGAAGCGTCGTTTTCATTTTTCAGAGATAAGGTCAACTTGCATAATAAGGGCGGCATCACCATCACGTACTCCAATACGAGTAACGCGAACGAAACCAGATGTTTTTTGTGTCTGTTTTCCAAATTCAACTGCTGCTCGCTGCGATGCCTCTGTAAACAAAACTTGTTTTGCATCACGAATCGCATTGAATTCTTCATTTTTACCAAGAGAACGTTTGATAAGTGTAATTAATTTTTCTGCCTCCGCCTGCAAAACCTTCGCTTTTGCATTCGTTGTTTTCACTGATCCTTCTTGAAACAATGATGTCATCAAACTTCTCAACAGAGCTCTTCGCTGATCTGCTGGTCTATTGAGCGTTGCCTTTCCACTTCGGTGTCTCATTTTTCTTCATCAAGAGTAATAGATGGCAGCTCAGCTGCCGAAACATAACCGCGGTCAACCAAAACCTGATCGAGTTCTGTTTTTGCCTTTTGTCCAAATCCGCGTAATTGAACCAGCTGATTATTCGGTGTTGAAAGTAATTGTTCTACGGAAGTAATTCCTCCGTTTACAAGCGCATTGAGTGTTCGTTGTGAAAGTCCCAAAATATCAATAGGAGTAAACGCTACTTCTTGCGCTTCATTTGCTGCAGCTGCAGCATTTTCACGGCGTTTCTTCAACTCATCAAATGTCGTTGTGAATTCCGCGTCTGTATATGCATCTTCAGTATTAAATAATTGGAAATAACTCTCCAAAATACCTGCTGAAATTTTGATAGCATGCTCTGAATCAAGTGCTCCATCAGTATCAACGGTAAGCGTCAATTGATCGAGGTTAATTTGTTCTCCAACTCGTGCTGGAGCGATATCATATTGTACTCGTGTCACAGGAGAAAAGTTTGCGTCAAGCAATATAATTTCCGCATCTTCTTCTGTAGCTGAATCCACATTGGAAACCATCCGGTAACCAACTCCTTTTTCTATACGAAGCGTGATTTTCTTCTTTGTGTTCGCTCCATCACAGGTAGCAATTACCTGCGAAGGATCAAGAATTTCAATATCAGAAGAAGCTTTTAGATCTGCAGCCGTGATAACTCCCGTTTTTTTGAAGGTAACAGTTATTTCTTCACTTCCCTTTGTGTGCTTTTTTAGACGAAGCTGGCGAACGTTTAATCCTATATCAAAAACTGATTCTTTCACTCCTTCTATGGTTGTATATTCATGAGTCACTCCATCAATTTTCATTGCTGTCACAGCGCAACCAGGCAAACTCGATAACAATACTCTGCGAAGAGCATTTCCCAAGGTAACACCAAAACCCGAAGGCAGCGGAGTCACAACCAAAGTGGCTGTGTTGCCATCCCGCGTGATTTTCAACTGGGGTGCGCCGATCTCGTCGTGGAGAATGTGCATCAAGAAAGGGGTAAAGAAAAATGGGTATTTATTTTTATCGTGAGTAAAACTCAACAATCATCTGTGGTTCAATAGCCTGTTCAAAATGTTGAACTGCTGGAATATCCGTAACTTCAATCTGTAACTTCTTTGCATCTACTTTCAACCAAGTTGGAGCATCTACATTTGAAAGATCCTCAAGGTTTTTCTTAAATACAGGAGAATTCTTTGATTTTGATCGTACCTCAATTGTATCTCCTACACGAACCTGAACCGAAGGAACATCAATACGACGCCCGTTCAACATGAACAATCCATGAGAAGCAAATTGACGAGCCTGCATACGAGTTGCAGCAAGTCCCGCACGATACAAAACATTATCCAACCGTCGCTCTAACAACTGCAACATATTTGCACCCGCCACTCCTTCCATCGCACTAGCGCGATCGAATGTACGACGAAATTGTTTTTCTGAGAGACCAAACATTCGCTTCGCTTTTTGCTTCTCTCGAAGCTGCTTGGCGTACTCAGTCATTTTCCCAAGACGTTTTGCTCCATGGAGTCCGGGGATTCCAGGACGACGTCCCATGATTTTCTGATATTTGTCTGATCCAAAGAGGTTAATTCCCTCTCTTCGACATAAACGTGCTTTTGGTCCTGTGTATTTCATTCAGTGAAAATTTTATACTTTGCGAACTTTTTTCGGGCGGCATCCACCATGTGGTGTTCGTGATCGAAGTGCGATTGATTGCACTTGAAGTCCCCCGTTTACCAATCCACGGATTGTTTGGTCACGAGATGGTCCCATCCCTGTAACGTACACATCTACAGATTTCATTCCAAATTGCTGTGCTTGCTCCGCAACATGCTCTGCAGAAACCTGTCCTGCATATGGTGTTGATTGACGTGCTCCTTTGAAGCCATTTCGTCCAGGAGTGCTCCATGCCAACACATTCCCCTCGGGGTCTGTCAACGTGACAAGCGTATTGTTCCAATTAGCCTCGACATATACTCGACCAGTCTCGAACGATTTTCGAATACGTTTTTTTGCTTTAGCCATTATACTTTTTTCTTCTTAGTAACTGCTGCACCTTTCTTTCCCTTTCGTGTGCGAGCATTTGTTTTTGTTCGCTGTCCACGACATGGAAGTTTTCGACGGTGACGGAATCCTCTATAAGAACCAATATCCTGCAATCGCTTTACGTTTTGAGATGTTTCCCGACGCAAATCTGCCTCAAGGATAAACCCCAACTCCGTAAGCACATCACGAATCACTTTCTCTTGATCTGTTGTTAGGTCTTTTACACGAATAGCTTCGTCTATTTTTGCTTTTTCACAGATCATCTGTGCGCGTTTTGGACCAACACCTAAAATATATGTCAATGAAATGACGAGGCGTTTTTCTGGCGGAATCGATACTCCTGCAATTCGCATTCAATAAGAGATTAACCTTGACGTTGTTTATGTTTTCCACGAGTAGCTGGATTTCCGCAAATAACACGTACCACGCCTTTTCGGCGGATAACACGACAATCTTTACAAATTGGTTTAACGGAAGTTCTTACTTTCATGGGTTCATTATTTTTAACGCGGACGATAGGTGATAAGTCCTTCGTCCTCCATCACAAGATCCTCATTATTAGGACCTGATGAAACGACTTGTCCCGTCGGAGAGATCTGAAGTCTTACATTATCGCCGGGAACGATCCGTATATAATGCATTCGCATTTTTCCGGATAACCTTGCTCTGACCTTGATGTTTTCAAACCCTTCGGTTGAAAGTGAGATAACAAATCGGCTTCCAGGCAATGTGGATTCAACCACGCCGTCGAGCTCAATTTTATCGTTATCTTTTGCCATTCAGGGTAAGGCTAGGGCTCGCGGATTCTAGCGAGGATATTTTGCTTGTCAAGGTTTTTTTATGGGAAATAAAAATGTATTGCAGAAGAACAAATTTTGTTTTTTTAATTCATAAAAAAATATTTCAAAAAAGTCGCTTCCGTGGGAGAGTAAAATACCATCGAAATTTTTCGTCATAAAATATGTCTTTTGAGGGAAAGCCTTTGATGTATAGAAGCAAAACAACTCATTTACCTCGATTTATTTTTCTCGTTTATTTCTGCACCGCGCACAAATTTTAACTTTTGACGGAGCAAAAATCAGTCCGTACAATCTGAATGAAGTTTTTAAATCCCCCCACTTATGATTGTAAAAAATCCACTCGAACTCATGCTCGATGCCATGCATGGCGATTATGCTATTGGTGCATTCAACGTCAATAACATGGAAATTACTCAAGCAATTGTAGCTGCCCACGCCGCTAAAAACGCACCGTTAATTCTTCAGCTCTCCAATGGAGCCAGAAAATATGCCAATACGACAATGCTCGTGGATATTATTCGTTCAATGGAAAAACAATATCCAGATCTTCCCATTATCATTCATCAAGACCATGGAGATTCGCTTGAAACCTGTATCAGTGCCATAGAGGCCGGATTTAATTCCGTAATGATTGATGCTTCCGCTCTTCCTTTTGCTGAAAATATTGAGAAGACCAAAGAAGTGGTCGATTACGCACATGCAAAGGGAGTAATCGTTGAAGGAGAATTAGGAACGTTGGGAGGAATCGAGGAACATGTACAAATAGATGAAAAGGACGCACGACTCACCGATCCAGACGAAGCCGTTGAATTTGTTGCCAAAACAGGAATCGATACGCTTGCCTGTGCCATTGGAACGAGTCA
>JAGYLK010000100.1 GCA_018401175.1 Candidatus Altimarinota bacterium | reverse complement strand
TGGCAAGGAACAAATGACATGGAAACTCTACTATTTAACCAAGCCCTTCATTTAATCTTTGAAGAATCAGAATATCAATTCGATTATGATAAATTTCAAGAAGCTATGTATGAATTAATTAAAGAACTTCATCCTGATTTTAATGAATCTGGACTCGAAGATATTATTCAAGAATACGCAATACGAGCAAAATACATACTCTCCTATTTACGAGACACTAAATAATATACCCCGAGCAAAATTCCCAAAACGCAAGTAAAAATGTGTTTTGCGAGGAAGAGGAGGAATAGCGAAGCAGTGAAGCTTTTTTGTAAAACAAAAAACGGAACAAGCGAAGCTTATTCCGACGTGGTGGTCCCAGCAAGAATTGAACTTGCGTTTCCGGTTCCGCAAACCGATGTTCTTCCACTAAACTATGGGACCAAAAGAGCGCGAGGATTCTAACGCCGAGGAACATTTTGTCAATTTTATGTCGGAAGGGAACACAGATCTGCGTTCCCTTCCGTTTTTCATTTACTTCCCGCGCCCCAAAAACAACCGCCCAACCTCCGGATTATTCAACAACGCTTTTCCCGTCCCCTCCAACGCATTTTTTCCCAATTCCAAAACATATCCTCTATCAGAAATATTCAACGCTGCAATCGCGTTCTGCTCCACCATCAAAATCGAAGTTCCACTTGCCCGAATCTCCTGAATCTTTGCAAATACCTCCTGCACCACTTTTGGCGCTAACCCAATCGACGGTTCATCGAGTAAAAGAACCTCCGGTGACAGCATCAAAGCCATTCCCAATGCCACCATTTGACGCTCTCCTCCGGATAAAAGGACTGCTTTTTTTTCTAAATGCGGACGCAACATCGGGAACATTTGTAATACTTCTTCTTTGCGTGATTCTCGTTCTGCTCGAGAAGAAATCGTCCATGCTGCCGTTTCTAGATTTTCCAAAACGGTAAGCTGTGGAAATACATTTTCTCGCTGCAGAACCAGTGCAATTCCCGAACGCAAAATTTCATCCGTTGATAATCCTGTTAACTCCCGCGCACCATGCGTAATTGTTCCCTCACGGACATTTGTAATCCCAAATATCGATAACAAAAGTGTCGACTTCCCTGCTCCATTTGGCCCAATGATCGTCACAATCTCTCCCTCATGTAATTTCAAATGAACGTCATGCAAGACATCCGGTCCTTTTTTATATCCCGCAACCAGATTTTTTATTTCTAACATTGTTAAATATTAACTGATTGTTCCCCCTCTTGGGATAAGAGGGGGCTAGGGGGCGTTACGTCCCCCAAATATGCCGCCAACAACTGTGGATTCTGCTGAACTGCTTCTGGCGTTCCCTGACAAAGAAATTTTCCTTCATTCATCGCCACAATCTCATCTGAAATTTTCATGAGAAAGGGAAGATTATGCTCAATGACAAAAATCGTTTTCCCTTGTTTTTTTAAATCAAAAATCAATTGTTCAATTGTCAACAACAACGTCAGATTAATTCCAGACGCTGGTTCATCAAGAAGAATTACTTCTGCGTCGGTCAATAATGTTCGAGCAATCTCTACTAACTTTGATTGACCATAACTGAGTTCCGACGCTTTTGATTCACTTAAGTGTTCAAGTCCAATAGTTTTCAACATTTTGTCCACACTGTCGTTCAAAACTCTCTCACAACGCGGACGAAAGCAATCCCACCAATTATCATATTCTTTGGAACACGCCAGTAATAAATTTTCACGAACCGTCAAAGTTTTACATACCCGAATTTGTTGAAACGTCCGAGCAATTCCCATACGCACAACTTGTTCGGGTTTTGCGTGTGGCAATACGGCACCAGAGTAAAAAAC
>JAGYLK010000099.1 GCA_018401175.1 Candidatus Altimarinota bacterium | reverse complement strand
TAAGTTCTAAGATCTAATCTCTAACAACTATTTCTTATTACTGAACAATCTTCGTAACAACTCCAGCTCCAACCGTTCGACCACCCTCACGAATAGCAAAACGAGTTCCCTCATTCAATGCGATTGGACAGATAAGAGTAACAACGAATTTCGCGTTGTCACCAGGCATAACCATCTCAACACCAGCTGGAAGCTCAACCTCACCAGTCACGTCAGTAGTTCGAATGAAGAACTGAGGTTTGTATCCTTTGAAGAATGGTGTGTGACGACCTCCTTCTTCTTTTTTCAATACGTACACCTCAGACTCAAATTTCGTGTGTGGTGTAATTGATTTTTTCTTTGCCATAACCTGACCACGCTCGATCTCTTCACGCTCGATTCCTCGAAGCAAAAGACCAACGTTGTCTCCGGCAAGACCTTCGTTCAATGTTTTCTTAAACATCTCAACTCCAGTAACAACAACTGTTCGAGTATCTTTGATTCCAACGATCTCAACCTCATCTCCAGTGTTTACTTTTCCCTGTTCAATACGACCGGTAGCCACTGTTCCTCGCCCCTTAATTGAGAATACGTCCTCAACTGGCATCAAGAAATCTTTGTCTACCTCTCGTTTTGGCTCTGGAATATCTTTATCGAGAGCAGCCATCAATTCCATGATTTTGTCTCCCCATTCTCCTGATGGGTCCTCTAGTGCCTTTAGTGCAGATCCTCGAATAATTGTTACATTGTTGTACTTTCTTTTTGCAAGTTCTTCTGTAACTTCCATTTCAACAAGTTCCAGCATCTCTGGATCATCAACCATGTCGCATTTATTCATAAATACAACAATATGGTCTACTCCCACCTGACGAGCCAAAAGGATGTGCTCTTTTGTCTGTGGCATTGGACCATCTGTAGCCGCAACCACGAGAATTGCTCCGTCCATCTGCGCTGCACCGGTAATCATGTTCTTTACATAATCAGCGTGCCCTGGACAGTCAACGTGTGCGTAGTGACGAGCCTCTGTCTCATACTCTTGATGAGAAGTGGCAATGGTAATACCACGTGCTTTCTCCTCTGGAGCATTATCAATTTGGTCAAAATTGACCTGTTTATTCACACTAGATGGCAATCGATTTGCCAAGGTGAATGTAATAGCTGCAGTCAGCGTAGTTTTCCCGTGGTCGACGTGACCAATGGTTCCCACGTTGACGTGCGGTTTCGTTCGCTGAAATACGTCAGCCATCTTGGAAAGGGTTAAAAAATAAAACGGATTTTCCGCGCGGATTCTAGCGAAGCAAGGACTCCTGTCAACTTTTTTCAAATGCACTCTCTTCATTTTTATGAATTAGTTGACAAATTATTTTCCATGGATAATAATTCTCTTGATTCTTATAGACTTTATACAAAATGAATAAATGCACAACTCGGCAACAGGTAAATGCCATGACTGACCGCCGTATTCAGCGAATGGGAGACCTCTGTCGTGAGCTCAATCTTCCGCTCACCCCGCAAAAAGTGGAGATTTTTCGATATCTTGCTGGAACAAGTCGACACCCATCTGCTCAAGAAATATTTGAAGCAATGCAAAAACGATTCCCCACTATTGCGTTTTCAACCGTTTACAAGAATCTCACAAAATTTAAAGAACTCGGTCTTGTACGAGAAATCCCAATGAAAGACGGATCTTCTTCTCGATTCGATGCAAATATGGAGAATCATCACCATATTATCAATCTCGATACTCTTGAGGTAATCGATGTCAACCCCGAAGAAATGGGAGAAGTTTGCGTTCCTTCTTCCTTAAATCGATATCAACTTGAGAAAGTATCTGTGAAATTTTATGTTCGGAATATGCCGGAAAAGAAAGAATAGAGAATAAACTTCAAACTACAATCTAGAAACTATAAATTCCATATCTGAAGTTTTAAAATTTGAAGATTGAAGACTTAAAATAATATCTTTTAACAACTTATTACTATGTGTAACGAAAATCACCTTCAAATCGGACACCCTGCGCCAGAATTTTCTGCAGCCGCCTGGGATCCTCGCCATCCAGAAAAAATGGACCATCAAGTCTCACTCAAAGACTTCAAGGGAAAATGGACACTCTTGTTCTTTTATCCTCTCGATTTCACCTTTGTTTGTCCAACAGAACTTATTCGTTTGGGCGAGCTAAATAAAGAATTTGAAAACAATAACTGCCAAATCGTAGCGGCAAGTACGGATTCTGTGTTTTCTCATCAAGCCTGGGCAAAACAGGACCCACGTATCGGAAAATTGGGATTCCCAATTCTCTCTGATATGTCTCGCGATGTTGCCTTTGATTATGAGGTCCTGCACAAAGATGGAATTGCTCTTCGTGGAGCATTCCTCATTGATCCAGAGGGCGTATTACAATCTATGACTGTCAATAATCTCAATGTTGGACGAAATCCTGATGAATTATTACGAACATTAAAAGCCTTCCAAACAGGAGACCTTTGTCCTGTGAATTGGGATGAAGGGAAAAAGACGCTGGGAAAGGCATAATTATTTATTAATTGATAACTCCCAAAAGACTTTTAGGCTTCGTCTAAAAGTCTTTTTTCTGTAAATTTTTTTCGTGCCCTCTCTTTAATCCGTTCCACAGAAATATCATATATCTGATGTAATTGGTATTCTTCTGTGAACTCTTCCGAATTGAATATTTTCTCACGAAATAATGCCAAAGCTATATCCAAGCGAGTTTCTGCCTCCGCTATATTTATACGAGTACTCGCAACCGCCTTCTGTATGGAAAGCAATTTCTTCTCTATTTTTTCTCTCGGAAACGCTTCTCCGTCCTCTTTGTTCCAATCCGTTTTTATCCTTAGTTGATGCTCCAACACTTCTTTATTCGATTTTTTCTGGCGAACTCTATATTTCATTTTCTTTCCCGAATAATTTAAAAATCCGTTCCAAAGACACTCAAGGGAAAAATCTCCATTTTTGTCTGTATATAACCCCTTTGCACGACT
>JAGYLK010000098.1 GCA_018401175.1 Candidatus Altimarinota bacterium | reverse complement strand
CGGGAGCCACAGGCTCTGGCGGGACTTTTGTGTGAGCGTGTCCGCAAATTTATTGATCAAAAATTTCCAGAATGTAAGGAATGTTGGGAGCCAATAAAATTTGATTCTGGTGCATTAACGATTCGTGTTTCTGATGCGGCGGCGAGTTCGGCACTCTTTTTGAAAACACATGAGATTGTTGAACTATTGAGAGAGGAATCACTTCCCGCTGAAGTAGAACAAATCCTTATTGTGCGGAGAACTTGACTTTGGTGTAAAACTTCTGGAAAATTCATCTGATATTTTCCAAACACATGCAAAAATTGTTCACGATTTCGATTATCGCTCTTTCTATAAGTATTCTGGGAGTTTTCCACACTGTTTTTGCTGATCAGTCAGTGAAAACAATCGAATTTTTTTCTGACTTACATCAAGATTCTCTTGTGGGACAGGCTGCCGCAAATTTACAAGCGTCCAATATTATTGAAGGATACGGAGATGGGACATTTCAGCCAGACAAGCCGGTGAATCGTGCTGAATTAGCCAAATTCCTCCTGCTTGCAAAAGGACGGTCAGTAGATATAAAACACAATAACGGACGTTTTCCCGATGTAAAAGAGGGCGAATGGTATGTAAAATACATTATTGATGCCGCAGAATTGGGGATTCTCAATGGCTACCCCAGTGGAAATTTTAAACCCGCACAAACAGTGAATACGGCAGAATTTTTAAAAATGTTATCCAAAACTTTTGATTTGCCAGAAAACTTGGAGCAAGACTTTGCGGATGTCGATACGGATGCTTGGTATGCGCCATATGTGGGAAATGTGCCAGCATTTGATCTGTTCCCAGACCGAGATCCTGGGTTTCTTGAACCAGAGAGATCGATGACTCGCGGGGAAGTGGCAATCGCTTTGTATCGTATTATTAGACCAAAATTGGAGGAAGAAAATGAGGGTAAAAATTCTTCTTCGTCAACTGTTTCGGGATTATCAGTGGAGTCACAAAATCAGAATGCTCAGTTGAGTATGACATATGCTGGAAAAGGACAAGAACTAGTGTTGCCTTTAATTGTTTCTCTTTCGAGCGGTGAGGCAACTCTAAAGTCATTCCACATAGAATTGAGTTCTTCGAAATTTTTGGAGAAGATATGGTTCGATGGAGGAGTAAAAAAGGCGGCAAATCGGTTGAATGTGACGATTCCGGTAGGGAAAACGATAACCGCTGGACAGAGTGA
>JAGYLK010000097.1 GCA_018401175.1 Candidatus Altimarinota bacterium | reverse complement strand
AATTCCCCCTGACAAGGGGGTGAGGGGGTTGTTTTAGCGGGCAAAGGGGAGATTACACCTTCTTCAAATCAATACGATGGGCATCAAAATTGATAGACTCAATCTCACCAGAAAACTCATCGCCCTCCGCAATCTCAAGCGCCGTGTGATCCTCTACCCCGAATTGATCGAGACTAATCGCACCGGTTACATCTTTTTCAATCTCAAGGAAAACGCCGTTCGAATTCCAACGAATCGCTTTTCCTGAAACTTTTTGACCGACTTCATAATCAGCCACTTTTTCTTTCCATGGATCTTCGCTCAATCGTTTGACGGAGAGAGAAAGTTTGTCGTTTTCAATACCAAGAATCAAAATTTCAACTTTGTCTCCCAACGAATATTTCTTTCCAGGATTAGAAACATGTCCCCAATCAAGTTCTGACAAGTGAACCAATCCTTCTGCGCCGCCGAAGGTGACGAAGATTCCAAATTTTACCACTCCAGAAACATGACCTTCTACGATATCTCCTACACGAAGATTTTTGAGCGTGTCTTGTTTTTTGTCATCATATGCTGCACGTTCTGAGACAATCAATTTTCCGTTCTCCCGATCTGCGTTCAACACACGAACGACAAAATCTTTTCCAATGTGTTCCTGCAATCGGCGAAGGATTTCTCCTGCTTCTGCTCCGTCCACACGTGGATAATTCAACGGTGTCAATTGTGACACGGGCAAAAAGGCGCGGATTCCTTTGTATGTTGCCAAAAGACCTCCTTTGTTTGCCTCCGTGATTTTTACTTTCAATGTACGTCCCTCTTCCACCGCTTTGTGCAATTCTGCCCAAACCATCTCTTGAGAAGCACGGCGAAGAGAAAGCGCTACCAACCCAAGATCATTTTCTGGGTCAATAATAAACGCTTCAATCACACTTCCAATCTCTACATCCTCCACCGTAACACCAAACCCTGTCGCTTCTTTTTTCGTGATAATTCCCGTCATTCCTCCCTCGATATTCAAAAGAATTCGTGAAGAAGTAACGTCAATAACCGTTCCTTTTACGGTTTCTCCAGCACGATAAATTACCGGATTCGCTTGCGCGATAATGTTATCCATTTCTGTTACTACCATCTGAAATACATGACACGAGATAATAATTTTTACAGCCGGTGGAGACTTGATTCGTCGTGTCGTTCCGAACAGCAAGTCCACAGGCGCGCGTAGTGTACGAGTTGGATTTTTTTTGTCAAATCCGAACCCGAGTTCGAACTCTAGAGTTCGAACTTGAAACGAAACCTGGACACTCCCCCATTTCCCCCCTAAAATATCACTGATGAAAAAATTCTTCCTCGTCTCGCTTCTCTGCTTTGCGCCGATATTTGCAACGCATGCTGCAGATCTTACCGA
>JAGYLK010000096.1 GCA_018401175.1 Candidatus Altimarinota bacterium | reverse complement strand
ATTGTAGCTTTTTTGAGTTTAGAATTCAATAAACTCTAAATTCACTTCTTCTTGTAGTTCAAAATACATTCTCATCATGATTGCATCAAAAAAGTCTGGTGACCTTCCGAGCGATTCTTTTATTTTCTCTTTCCCAACAAGATATATTTTCCCATCTTTGTCGATGTCTTTTTCTTTTATTTGTTCCATTTCTTCGATCAGTAGTTCTTTTATCTCATCAGAACATTCAATCTGAATCTTCCCTGCTCTCATATATTCCTGCAATTTGAATGCACATTGTGTTTTTAGGTTTCCGTAGTTTCTTTTGAGTGTGTTGTCGTACGATGATTCATACGGTTGAATCGCACTTGAGCCATTTAAAAACCCCTTCGCTCCGTTTATGTTATCCAAAACACCGCCACCGATTCCGTCTTCGTCTATTATGATTCGAGAACGTCGTATTTGTTCCCGGTCAGCCTTTTGAATAATTATTTCAGAAGATTCTTTTGTTGATTTCTTTTCAAAATATTCAATTTTCCCTTTCAATCCTTTCCAAGTAACAATTACAGTTTTGTCTTTTCCGAATCGAGCAATATCTGCTGAAATAAACTTTTCGTCACTTTCTGCTGCCTTATTTGTGAAAAGGTCATTCATTTCGTCGAGTTCGTACAACTTTGAAGGATCGTCATCATATTCCCAGTTTCCATAGAGCAACCTTTCTTTTGAGTTCTTGTCCATGCGATGAAGGTTTGCTATGTAGTGGTCAGAAATGAAAGGATTATCTGTTGCCAGTGCCTGAATGAAACTTTTATATTTTGGAAGCGTTCCTTCTTTTGAAGGTTTATAAAACTCACGGTACACCCAGTTTTTCGCGGGATTGCACGTCATCAATAGTTTTGGAGTGATATTGAATTCATCGAGCTTGTAACGAATACGAGAAGCGAGAACATTCTTCGCCTTGACCGTGATTTCATTTGCTTCGTCAACAAATGCCCCGGTTATTTCAAGTGAACCGAGTGAATCGTAGTTTGGATCTGATGGATAATGTCCGAGGTCTTTCAAGAGAATCACTGACCCATTATAAAATTTTATTGTTCCATCAATTGAGTTGTATTCAAACTCTCTCCCTTTCTGAAAATCCCATTTATTGCAAATCTCAAAAAACGTATTCAATGTCGTTTCTTTCAGTCGTTTGAGAACAGAACGACCCATCACCCATCTGCTGTTCGGATATTTTAGACAAGATATTATGAGCCACGCACATCCGAGAAACGATTTCGCTCCTCCTGCACCTCCTCCAAACAAAACTTCGGTAATGTCATTCTTTTCTAACGCCTTGCGCGCCTGTGTTTGTTTTGGAGTCGTTTCCCATCTTGTGATTTTTTGCATTTACTTCAACTATTTCAAAAGTA
>JAGYLK010000095.1 GCA_018401175.1 Candidatus Altimarinota bacterium | reverse complement strand
TCACTGAATAGCGACGGTTCTTCACGCTCCCTGCCCCGGTTTGCGGGGGACTCGCGGTTGATCGCCGCTCAGAGGGATTTGCAAAACCAAAAGATCTGCCAGAACTGTACTGCCAGCGCTAAATTTTGGCAAATTTTTTCTCTTTGAAGTTTGTAGATTGAAGATTGAAGTTTCTACACAACCAACCACACCAGAGCTCCAACAACAGAAACCAACGAAATTCCCAAAACCAATTTTTTCAAAAGAGCACGTGACCCCATCAACCCAACATAGAGAAGCTTTACCATTGTGTTTACCAACAAGCCGATAAAAACCGCTGTTTGTGCCGTCGCCACAGAAAGTTCTCCTGCACGGACCGCTTCCATTGAGGAAAGTACCACCGCGTCAACATCTGCTAAACCAGATAATCCCGCTACCACAAACACTCCCGAATTTCCAAAAAAATGTTTCCCCAGAGCAATTGCTGCCAAAACTATCACAAAGACCATTCCAAACTTAATAGATGGCCATAACTCAAACGGACTTTCTACTTCAAATTCTGCTTGAGAGACAGATTCTTTTTGTGCAGATTTGAGGGAAAAAAAAGCAAACGCAAATCCAACTACGGCCATTGCAATCGGGACGAACAAAAAGAGCGTTTTTGTTTCCGCTGTTCCCGCAACCAAAATTTCCAAAAGTACTCTCAAATTCATCACAGCAATAGCAACCATAATCCCCGCGGCCAATAAATCTTGCGATATTTTTTTATTTAATGACTGCTCCGCCATTGAGATCGTCACCGCGGTAGAACTCACGAGTGCTCCCATGATTGCGGTCAAAAAAGTCCCGGTCTTTTCTCCAATAACTTTTATCAAAAAATATCCCACAAAATTTATCCCCGAGATAAAGATAACCAGCAACCAAATATTAAACGGAACAACAATTCCCCACGGATCAATTGGTTCTGTCGGCAAGAATGGCAATACTGCTCCCGAAAAAATTAACAACTGAAGCGCGCCTCGTGTTTCGGGGATAGACAGTTTGGCGATAAATTTGTGAAGCTCGAATCGAAATTCTTTGAGCATCATCAAAATGATCGTCAAAAATATAGCCGGAACGAATTGTTGGTATCCCACAAGAATTCCTACAAAAACCATTGCGAGTGCGGATAATTCAGAAGTCAGTCCTGCCCTTTTTTTCATAAATGCTCCATTGGCATATGCGACGGCGATGAGCAAAATTGCTCCACAAAAAACAATCATTGGGAAGGAAGGAAGTGTGGGAAACAATGTTGAAAGCGTCCCCAAAAGAGTAAAGACGATAGCCGTTCGAACTCCCATAAAACTTCGTTCCTTCTCACTCTTTCCCTGTGCATCAAGTTCTCGACGCAATCCCATAAGCGTTCCCAATCCCAGAGAAAAAAGCAGTAACAACGTCGCCGATTCTGAAAGAAAAAATTGAGACATCGGTGCAGTATACCAGGTTTAGGAGAAAAAAACCAGCAGAATATTTTTTAAAAAAAAGCTCCTCGTCCATTTGTTGGACGAGGAGCAACCAAGGGATTCTCTGAGAAAATCCCTATGAACGTGCCTGTTTGGAACAACCACATCCCACCGTCTTTGCTTCTGTTCCTTCAACCGTTGCACTTCCTCCTGAACAACTTTTTGTATAAGAAGCTTGCTGTGTTTCCTTCTTTGAACACCC
>JAGYLK010000094.1 GCA_018401175.1 Candidatus Altimarinota bacterium | reverse complement strand
CACTACGGCGTATGATCAGAGTGGGAATGAGAGTAATTTGTCTCTTAATGGGGGGATGGAAAAAGATAGTAATTTAGATAATTGTCCAGACGCAATGACTTGTTATGGGAACACCGCAATGACAACCGATTCAAGTGTTGGAGATTATGCGATATCGACGAGTGATGCTTATGGATTCTTAAATAACAATATAAATATTCCGAATACGTTAGGGAGGACATTTCAATTTTGTGCTGATGTTAAGCAGTCTGGAGGTGCTACAATATTGTTTTATGTATATACTGGAAAAGGAGGTGATGGAGGTTATCAAACGTTTGGTAGTTATTCACCAGGAACCTCTTGGGAGACTATTTGTAGTACAAAAACAATTTTGGATCAGGGTGGTAGTGGAGCAGATGCTATCACAATACTGAGATTTTATAGATATAACCAAACAGGAACAATTTACGTCGATAATATAAAGTTCCGTGAAGTTAACTCCTCCACCGTCACTACCGGTCTCGACGGCTATGCCGCCACTTGGACAGCAGGCGCAACAGACGTAACCAGTACAACCAAGAATGTAGAAAATGGATTACAAGCAGCGTACCCAGCCAGTGCGTTGGCGGATGGGAATAATTGGTATCTCAATCTGCGGTCAGTCGATAATGCCGGAAACTGGGCGGCGTCGACAAGCACTGTTCATCGAGGACCATTCTATATCGACACCACCGGACCGACGTGTGGAACGTGGTCACCAGCTTCTGCGCCTTGTGTAAACGCCGCTTCACAAACCTTCACCCTCAGTGGATCAACTGATTCTGGAAGTGGAATCGCGACGGCGGGAGGAAGCTGTAATGTCACGGTTTCTGGTGGGACGTGTACGGTAAATGTGACGGATAATTTGGGAAATTCTACCACCTGTACGAGTCCAACGGCGACGTTTGACACGGGGACACCTTCATCGACATTGACCGCCACGGCTTTGCCCGATGAATCATTGAACTCAGAATTAGGAAAACTCCAAGCCTCGTGGACGGCGATTACCGATTCGGGATGTTCGGGATTCTCAGCAGCCAATAGTTGGGTGCGACTCGAGACAGCGACAGGAACGGTTGTCTCTGGATCACAAACAACCCTTTCGAGCGCGAGCGCCAGCAGTGTCACGTATTCCAAAACAGCAGCAAATACCCAGTACAACGTTCGACTGCATTTGGAAGATGCGTTTGGAAATACTACGGAATTGGTCGAGGAAGTATTAACTTTGGACCGAATGCAGCAGGCAGGAGTCGCAGCTTCGATTACGGGCAGTACGTCTTCGACGGTTGATATGGAGGTAGCCGACGGAAGTAATGGTTTGGTATTGTATATGCCATTTGAAGAGGGAAGTGGAACGACGGCGTATGATTGGAGTCCGGAGGGAAATGATGGGACGATTTCGGGAGCGACATATACGACGGGGAATACGGGGAATGGTGGGGCGTTGAGTTTTGATGGAGTGAATGATTCTGTTACTATTGATGTTAATTTAAATTCTGTTTCTTCCGCATCATGGTGTGCATGGGTTAAATCTTCAGCATCTACTTGGAGTACGGATCAAGCAATAATTGCTCGTTGGGGAACGACCACCAATCAATTCTTATTATGGGGTGATGCGGGGTTTGATGTTTGGCAGGGAATTGTAGCCCAACAGAGTGGAGCTAGTATAAAAATTGAACCAGGAATAGTTGCCCCGAATAATTCATGGCAATATCTTTGTATGGTTTTTAATGGATTGAATAATAATTTAACATTGTATGTTGATGGTCTTTATGCCGGAGCTTCGTCTAATTCCTCGGTGAGTTATTTGCAGCCAACGTCTGAAGATGCTTTTATTGGAATAGATGTGAATAGTAGAGCCTTTTCAGGTGATATAGACGAAGTCCGCATCTACAATCGCGCTCTCACACAACAAGAAATCATTGACGATATGCAGTCGGGGTTGCGGAAGTTTGGGGCAGTTCGTCAGCTGACAGAAGGGGAGAATTATCCGATTGATGGAATATATGACGACTTCAGTGACGGGAATTATACCGCAAATCCAACGTGGACGGCGAGTGCTGGATCATGGGAAGTGGCAAATGGATATCTCCGAACCACAGGATCTCAAAGTAAAATGTATACGCCAAGTACACAAGCATATGGTATGTGGGAGTGGGATATGCAACAGCTTGAAAAACAAGAATTCTGGCTTACGAATAATAATACCAGTATGTGGATGTCTTCGGGACAAGGATATTTGTTGTATTTCTATGCGGGGCGTATTTATTTCAAGCGATCAACCGGAGCGACATCAGTTGCATTAGGAGACATTGCAAATACAAATGATTCCAGTTGGGCTCATTTCAAGGTCATACGAAATACAGATGGAAATTTCAAAATATATAAAGACGGAGTACTTCTCTTTGATGTTACAGATAATACCTATACAACCTCCAGTTATATAGGACTATTTGCCTGGGATGTAACTGCTGGAAATGGCGGATATGATAATATTCGTCTCACGCCTCTCCACAACGCCGAAACCATCACTGGAAATTCTGGACTCGATACCACTGCTCCCGGATCAGCGGGAATGGGAGGAGTGCCATCCTCACCGACCAACGATAATACCCCAACTGGAAACTTTAGTTCTGCCACTGACGCGGGGACACAGTACTACTTTGCTGCCAAACAATACGACGCAACGGGAAATGAAACGACTGGATACAATATCACGAATCCCGGCTTTGAACAGGATGCCAATAGCGATGGAATTCCAGATGGATGGGGATCAAGTAATGAACCAGGGACGGTGACTATGGTTACCGATTCTTATACTGGACAATACGCCGTGCAAATGGTGAAGGGCGCGACGACGAATAATTCATTGAATATTGGTGCAGCGGTTCCGGCCAACTCTTTGGGCAAAAGTTATACCTGTTCGCTCAAATTCAAAGCAGCAACGGGAACAGGCGCGATGATTTTCTTAGGAGATACCAATGGATACGATTGGGATCGTTATTCATACGAAGATGGAGATGGGACGTGGAAAACGATTTCTGTAACCGTTGATGTGACCGATAACGATTCGGGAAGTTTCTATATTTATTCCCGTCATGGAGATAATTCGGTAGGAGAATCAGTTATCTACGATGATGTCCGTTGTTATGAAAGTATCCCTCACACCGTTACTTCGGGAATTGCAGGGCATTCGGTTGATTGGACGACGAGTTCGACGACTGTTCCGACGGCTACTTCTGGGGAAAAATTCGTCACCAGCGGAACAACGTATACGCCAAGTGTTCCACTTGCTGATGGAACCTATTATTTCCATGTTCGTCCCCGTGATGTGGCTGGCAATTGGGGACCAACCGTTCACAGCAGTTCTATTTTGATCGATACCGTCGCCCCAACGATTACGGCGGTGACGGATGACGGCGCATCGACAACGAATTTCACTCAGTTACACGCTACGTGGACCGCTACGGCGCCACCATCAGGCATTGCGGAGTATCAGTATTGTATTTCTACAAACGCTACAAACTGTGATACTGGACGACTCGTTGATTGGACTTCGACAGGCACAACGACTTCCGTTACCAAGACCGGTCTCTCTCTCGCCGCCAGCACGACCTATTATTTCCATGTAAAAGCGCGAAGTACCGCTGGGCAATGGAGTGCAGAAGGACACTCGGATGGAATTACCACCGGATGTAATACGGTCGCGGATTGTACGGGAAATGA
>JAGYLK010000093.1 GCA_018401175.1 Candidatus Altimarinota bacterium | reverse complement strand
GAGGAAACGGAAAAAGAACCAGTTTTTGAGCAGACGAAGGAGGCTTAAGTTCCCTAATAGAACAGAAAAAAGAGCTATTTGAAAGAATAGCTCTTTTTTTTGATCAAAAAATATGTTCAATGAGAAAGGGGATTCTTTGCTCTCTTCTTTAATACGGAGGTGTTAAAAGATACGGGAGGGAATCTTCCCCCGCGTTGCGGGGTCAGCTGCGTCGAACCCCGGGTTCGCTTCTATTCGCCTTTGGCGAATTATAAAAAAATACCGCATCCCACGTTGTGGGACACGTTATGTTTTTTATGGTGCCGAGGGAGGGAATCGAACCCTCACTCCTTGCGGAACACGATTTTGAGTCGTGCGCGTCTACCAATTCCGCCACCCCGGCATACTCTGTCAAGAACAGACGCAGTGTACGAATTTCATGGTTGAGTGCAAATAATTTTTTACATAGTACGTTTCAAAACAAAGCAACGAAAAAATCGTCTCTTATTTTGTGACTTTTTTCATTCTTCAGCGTATGTTTCTCGTGTACTTCTTTACTTTATAACATTAAACACATGAAAAATCAGCATTGGTTTCCATTTGCCGGCGTGATTATCGTCTGTGCAACGATTGCTTTTTCTATAGGGCAACTTCGGAATACGGGGATTACTATCCGCAATACCGGATCATCGGCGGGAAGCATCCAGAATTCTATTTCCGTTATGGGAGAGGGAAAGGTGACAGCCATTCCGGATATTGTCCGTATTTCTTCAGGCGTATCAGAATTAGCTGATACTACAAAAAAAGCGCAACAACAAGCGAATGACAAATTGGATCGTATTATTTCCATTTTAACAGAAAATGACGTGCCAGAGCGAAATGTTCAAACATCAAATCTTTCATTTCGACCGGAGTATGATTGGAATGATGGAGGAAGGAGATTATTGGGGCAACGGGTTACGCAGACGCTCACTATTAAAATTCCAGAAATTGATACTCAGCCAGATCGTGTCACAAAAATTTTGGATAGTTTAGGGGAAATTGATGGGCTTGAGTTGAATTCTGTGAATTTCGATATCGAAGACAAAAAAGGGCTTTTTTCTGCAGCTCGTAAAGAAGCATTTGAAAAAGCGCTTCAAAAAGCAAAAGAGTTAGCTCGATTTGGAGATGTGACACTTGGTGAGCCAATTACTATTTCCGAAGGAAGCGTTCAATACAATCCTATGCCATATCAGAATTTTGCGATGAAAGAAATGGCTGTTGGAATGGGAGGTGGAGGTTCAGCACTTCCTTCCGGGGAGTTGGATGTGACGGCGATGGTGAATGTTGTATTTGAGATACAATGAGGGAGTTAATAGTTAATAGTTAACAGTTAACAGTT
>JAGYLK010000092.1 GCA_018401175.1 Candidatus Altimarinota bacterium | reverse complement strand
ACAAACCAACCGGTGATCAGCCGGAAGCAAACAACTCCGGCACAGAAAATTCCGGCAAACAAACCAACTAAGCGGAAAAGGGTCGTGAATACTGATGACGTTAAACTCGCAGTAATTAAAGACCTCTTTAAAGAAATGCAGAAAGGAGTGTCTGTGAATGAGTTCTTCAAACAGGATAAAAGGTGCGCAAGAATTACTATTTTTGATTTTATTTCTGCGAACCCTGAATTATCCGACAGATATACGCGCGCGCGGGAATCATTAGCTGATGCGTACTTCGAAAAAATCTTTGAAATTGCAGAAGAGCCAGTTACTGATAATGTTCAAGTGCAAAGGAATAGATTGCGCGCAGATACGCTGAAATGGGTAGTATGTAAAATGATCCCGAGAAAATATGGTGACAAGATTGACGTAACAAGTGGCGGGGAGAAGGTGGATAACACAATATCATTGATATTGGGAGACATTCATAATAAATCAAAAGGTATAGAGAGTCCTGCTCTTGACAACAATTCTGATAAATAACATTTTTGATAGAAAAAACACGGGGTTTATCAAAATCAGAACTGCGGGAAGTAGCACCACAAGCGGAAGTTATATAATAACATAAATGAAAGACGAAAAGGCGGTAATCGTGGAACATCTTTCAAATCGCAAGTGGAGAATTTGCAGCGGATTGCTGTATAGTATCGTCAATAAGGCGGCAAGCCTGATTTCGTTCATCCCGAATAAGCACCAGATGGCAGTATTGCAAAATCTGTGGTATTTAAACGTGATACTAAAAGCACGACAGCTTGGTATGAGTACGTTTATTGCAATATTCGGGCTGGATTATTGTTTGTTCAATGACAATGTTTCGTTTGGAGTAATAGATCAAACACTGGATGACGCGAAACTGAAACTCGAAAAAATACGAGACGCGTATAAAAACATCCCAGCACAATATAGACCGTTTATTCCTACAATTACAACGGACAACAAAGAGGAGATAGTTTTCAGTAATGGGTCGAGAATATCTGTTGGAACATCTCATCGTGGAGGAACACTTAATATATTGTGGGTATCAGAACACGCAGTGATCGGGAAGAAATCGCCAGAAAAGGAAAGAGAGATACGAACAGGGGCGTTGAATACAGTAGAAGTAGGGCAAATAATATTTCTTGAGTCAACTGCTGCGGGGAGCGAGGGAGATTTTTATAAAATTTGCATAGAAGCAGAGAAGAAGAAAATATCAGAACAGAAATTGTCAAAACTGGATTTCAAGTTTTTCTTTTTCCCGTGGTGGATAAATGATGGATATTCGCTGGAATGTCCGGATGATTATGTTTTTACGTCTGAAATGGTAGATTATTTTGATCAACTAGGAATAGATCTGACAAGAAATCAGAAATACTGGTACATTAAGAAGAGAGAATCGTTACAGGAAGATATTAAATCGGAGTTTCCGTCTACAAGTAGAGAAGCATTTGAAGCAACAGACAGAGACAAATACTACCAGCACTTAATCGAAAAAGCGTACCAAGAGAACAGGGTTTGCGAGTTTCCTATTGTTCCCGGAGTAGAAGTGGAGACGTGGTGGGATTTGGGAAGAAGTGATATGACAAGCATTATTTTTACGCAAAAAGTAGGAAAGGAAGTACGAATCGTAGATTTCATTGAAGATAACGGAGAACATATTTCGTTTTTTATAGATCTGCTTAAGAAGAAAGCATATTTTTATGGGAAATGTTGGCTGCCACATGACGCAAAGGCAGAAGTATTATCTGCGGAAAAAAGCACGTTTCAGTATCTATCTGACGCTGGATTCCGGTGTGATCTCGTGGACAAACTTGGGATTGAGAGCGGAATAAATGAAGCAAGAAGAATATTCCCATTCTGTTTTTTTCGAAAATCTACGTCTGAGAAACTGTTGGAACACTTGGAAAAATACAAAAAGAAATGGGTAGATTCTGTTGGGCAATACATAGGGCAGGTACACGATGAGCATTCGCATTCCGCTGACGCGTTCCGATATATGGCAGTTGGAATAAAAGAGGTGACTCCGCAAGCAATTTCTCGTGACGAGCAAATTAAAAGAGATCTCGGGTCGTATGAAGAAGAAGAATATGATGACAATCCGTTCGGATTTTAGTCCTATTTTTTTGCGTTTTGTTTCTGTTTGTAGGAAACTCGCAACAGTAAATATAAATAAATGTCAAAATTTATACTCATGGCTGGCGGAGTTAAAAAGAAAACAAACGACGATTTAGTTCAGTACGTTACCGATAGGTTTATGAAGAAGCACGACGTGTGGAGAGGAAGACAGAATGTTCTCGTTGGGATAAAAGACAAGGTTCGGTTTCTTTTGAATGTATATGAAGAAAATCAGGGAAATCACCGGTTCTTGTCCCCAAAAAACAAATCGCTGTACTATAAATCAATGCTGGTACACCAAGTGAACACGAATCTTCTCGGGGAGAAGCTCACAGCGGATTTCGTCGATTATTCTCCTCTCGGGATAGATTACGATAGAAAACTCGTAGAACAGGCACAGGCAGTAACAAGAGCGCACAAAGCGATGAGGTATAAAGGAGGGTTCGATATTGCAAGAGCAGAAGCAAAACAGGATCTAATATGGGGAAACTCGTTTGTTGAAATGGTTTTAGATTTCAATCCAGACGGAACAGCAAAGGGAATAGGATATGAATACGCTCCATTCTACGAATTCCGAAACTATTATGGGTCAATAGATAGAATGCGAGTAGTGAGTTATGATATTGAAACGTATGCGTCTATTTATGGTGAAGAAGCACTTAATGATGTCGCTGAAGGAGGAATTATTGATACAAAAGAAGACGACGCAAAAGCACCAATGGAACAGTCTCTCAAAGTACGAGACGGACTGATTCAGGTTGTTCGATTTTATAATCCCGGAAGAAAGATATTCGCGGAGATCCATGGAGGAGGAGGAAAAGTACAGCACTTTTTAGAAAAAGAAAAATATCCACTTATTGACGAATCTGGTAATGGATTCGATCCGTTCTTGGAAACACGATTTTTTCAAGATCCAACAAGTGATTTCTTTGGATTTGGAGTACATGACTTTTTGCCAGACCTTGCAAACCTCGACACAACTATTACAAACGCAGCTACCGCAGACGCAGTATGGGATGCAAGCGCACCAATATTTATTGATTCATCAGACCCAGACAGAATGAGGAGTTCTTTGCGAGAATGGGAAAAGAGCCGAGCCAGCGGAAAGAACAGAGTTATATTCGATAAGTCTTCTGGAATGTCGCAGGCGGGGAAGGTAACACGACTTGCAATCGGGGCAAATACAGGAATGGCAAACGAGTTTGATGAGATGATAGTAAAAAGGGCAATTCGTGCTACTTCTGTTGATATAAATGGGCAGACAGATTACGCACCAACAGCAGAGCAACAGAAAATGAAGAAACTTGAGTCGTCTAAACTCAATACAAGAGTATTGTTATTGAACGAACAACGAGAAATCGATTTTGCACGAAAAGAAATGTATTTTATCCAGAACACAAAAACTGATTTCCACGACCAGATTGTTGAGGTGGAAGATAGCTATGCAAACAAGTACCAGTCAGAAGACGGATTTAAACCGATGAAGAAGATCAGGATCGGAGATATTCTCAAAGGAGCAAAGAATACAAACTTTAGAATCATTCCACGAATGGAAGGTGCACTTGACGACCAATCATACATGGAAATCCAAGATATGATGGAGACAATAGCGTTATTGCCGGATGGGTCGAAAGCAAAAGCCATGGTGATAGAGAAAATGCTCGCACAAAAGAATCCGACACTTGGAGTAACAAGAGCCGATCTCAGTACACCGGCAGGACAAACAGGAATGCAACAGCCGGGAGCAGAACTACAACAAATGCCAGTAACAGCCGGAATAGATGCAGCACTTAAACAGCCAATGCAATGAGTTTACCAATTTCCCGACTCCCACTGATAGAACTTGCCGACAAAACATCGTCAGCAGACGAAGTTAAAAGAGCAATAGACACAGGAGTAATAAAGTTTTTCTTTGAAGCATGGGGAGAATACGCATTCCTGAAACTCAAAGAAACACAAATGCTGTCTTCGATGACACCTGTCGAAGCACTTTCTGTTGGAAGAGAACTTTTTGAAGATATAGAAGACGACTTTTTATTATCATTTAAAACAGTAGAAGAAGAAAGTAAAGACGAAATTACGGAAGAGGAACAAGAATTATAGATTTTTTAAAAAACGTGTTATACTAAAAAGGTGAGGATACCCTCACTGATCTTTCCAATTTCTAACACATCTCAAATGTCCGAAGAAGCAAATCAGCAGGCTCTATTAGATAAAGCTATGGAGTTATCTGCTACACTCGAAGATGAAGACGAGGAGTCCGGCGAAGACCTTGACGAATCCTCAGAAGAATCCAGTGAAACGCCAAATCCTGACACCGAATCCCCTGAAAAGGTTGAGGGTGAAGACGACGAAGACACAGAGGAGAAAGCTCCCGAAGTAGATTTATCGTTTAGAGATACGCCAACGAACGTGAAACAATTTGTGGCGAATCTTGAAGGTATGAGTGCTGAAAAACGAGCTGATAAAATAAAGTCTCTCGATCCAGTGCGAAGTGCCGCAGAATTAAACGCCGCAAAGGAAAAGTTTCCTGAGCTGTTCGAAGAAGGCAAAAAGACCGAAGAAAATTCGGACTTTGTTCGTATATCAAAAGACGAATGGGAGGGAGTTAAAGAAAAACTCTCAATCCTAGGCGATACTGATAAAGCGAAAGAAGCCTTGTCCGTGCTCAAAGAGTTAAATACTCGGCAGCCAATGTTGGAATCAGAGCTTGCAACTCGTATGCTCAAAGACAAGTTTGGGGATAAGTACGAGAAAGTTAGTTCAGATGACAAATTCAAATCTGCCATGGTAAAACTCGCGAAACTAGACCTTGTTGATCGTTTGGAACAAGCGGTAATGCACTCAAAAGTCGCCAATGAAATTCTCATAGAGAAGCAAGTTGGAGAACGAGAGAAACAAAAATCTCTCGCGAAAAAACGACCGGGGGTGCAATCTGAAACAAAACCAAATTCGAGTCACACGGGATTCGTAACACCGGAGTATGTTCAGTCATTGCTTGGCGGGTAGCAAGAGGAAAGAGAGGTTTAAAACTTTTCTTTCATGGCAACAAATAACTCGATTTCGGCTATTCTTGAGGAACTTTTCTCAACGAATGTACAAAATATCACAAAAAAAGCTCTCGTTGGAGAAGCTATTTGTGGTAAAGAAGCACACGCAGCACTTCAAAAAGGTGCAGAAAAATGGAATTTCCCATACGAGTCTCGCGGAACTCTTCAGTCATATACACCAGGTACTGGTATTACAAAAAAATACTTCAAAGGTACGAACGAGTATATGCAACTCAACGATTTCAAAGTATTCAATATTGTGTTGGATAACGTAGAAATGCGACAGCACTTACGACGTGCGCAAATTCTCGCACAGAAAGTAAACGAAGCAACAGAGGAAATCAATGTATACATGGATTCTCTTGTTATGGGAGAGTATGAGAACGCTACCTACAAATACGGGTCAGGCGGAATCACTACTTCCGCAACAGTAGCAGGAAAAACTTTCACTGCAGGAAATATAAGCCCTTCACTAGGAGAAGTATTCGCACACTTGCAAGACCGACTTGGTTCAATGCGATCCAAATTCTTGGTATTGCCTTACTTCCTCATGGATCGTCTTGCAGATGCAGCAATTTCAAACGCCTTCAACATGGCTGATTCAGCTATGAAAAACGGATACGTTGGAAACCACAAAGGATTCAAGTTGTACGTTTCAACAAACCTTACGACAGAAATCGTATTGACTGTTGGTTCAGGTACAATCGCAGAAGATGATTACATCACAATTAAGAACACAACTTTGACCTTCAAAGATGCTTTGGCGGCAAATGGACAGCTTCATGTATGTAATTCAGTTGCAACAAACTGTACAAATATCGCAGCAGCATTAAATGCTCCTGGTACAGATATTGCAGAAGCAGCAACTACTGGATACCAAGCATACGAGGACGTTGATGGTGATCAGCTTTGGGAATTGTACGGACTTGAAGCAACAGCAACTACGACTACTGTTACGGTTAAGTCAACTCGCGGTATTATGAATATACAATCGTCATTCGCAGATTCTGCAATTTCGTTTGGTACAGAAGTAGTACACTGTATTGCAGGAGAAGAAGGAGTAATTCAACTCGCTTACCAAGAAAAAGGGAAAGTAGAGTACAATGGTTCTCCGGTAGATTCTTCTGGACGAACAATGCTTGCAAAAGAGTACAACTACCTTTTGATGGCAGGAGTAAAAACTTTCTTCGACGGAAAACGTCGATTAGTAGACGTTCAAGTAAACGTAGCTTAGTTTTCTTCCTCAGCCCTGCGGGGCTGGGATAAGCAAATTACTCAATGAATATTACTCAATTTATTTCCGACGCTATCTCTTACGGAGGAGAATCCGCAAGTGACGCGAACAATGATTCAGCACAGGCTCTCCGATGGGTCAATGCTTCACTCGTAAACCGTCACAGTGAGGTTTGCGCTCTCTCAAACAAATGGACAGATACTACCGGGACAATAAATGCTGACGGATACACCGTAAATATACCGAGTGATTGGGATTATTTGGCACAAATTGAAGTGTTTAGCGATAGTGATTACCAAGACGGATATGTTGATTACGAAGTACAAACTGGTAAAATCCGGTTCGATTTTAAGTCAACAGCGGGACAAACAGTTTATATCCGGTACAGACAAGCACCAACAGTGTACACAGCAGTTAGTGATACGTTGGTAGAAGCGAACAATCCACGACTCCATTCTATTTTGCGAGACGAGTTCCTTTCAATATTCCTTGCAACGGATAACGATTTGGAATCATCGAGTGCGGAGGCAGCAATGACAATTAAAGCTGATAAAAATTCATAAATGGGAATATCAAACACAAAACCGATTGCACCAGCTCCACGAAAGAGGAAATCACTCTTTCCGTTTACTGGACTTATGCGATCAGTGGAGTATCAGGGAAAAGGAACGTGTTTGGCAAAAAACGTAGTTTTGCGAGATGGATTCTTGGATAAAATGAAAGGAGGACGAAGGCTGTTTACTCGTGCAAACACGGAATCATATTTCTGGGGTGCAGGATTTAAAAACAGTCTTGGACAATATCTATTGATGTACCTCGTAGAGAGTTCTCTTGATAGCGAATATATTCTCGAACTGTACAATCTTTCCACTGGGGTTACAACGTACCCTGTACTCGCAGAAGCAAACGAAGTTGCTCTTACGGGAACTATCACCTTCACAAACGGATCAACAGCGGTCTCGGCTACGGGTGGGGGATTCCTGACTGAGGTCGCTGTTGGCGATTCTATTTATCTTGATGGCGAATACGCAAACAGAATGACAGTTGCGTCAATTACAGACGACGACAATCTCGTATTGTCTGCGAATTATGCAGGAACAGGAGGAGCTGGGAACGGGAAAACAGCAACAAAACATTTCACAACCACTGATTTATTTTTCCGACAGATCGGAGACGAAGGGTATTTACACACAGGAGAATCAAGCGGGAACGCTTTTTCGTTCAATGGTACTACATTGACAGCGTATTCTAACGCACCAGTGAGTACGAGATACTTGTTACTCGACGGAAATAGGCTTGCTTCAAACGAAGAATTTTCGAGCGAGATATCTACAACACTCACCGATTGGGATAGTGGGACGGTAGTTCAGACTGAGGGCGTATATTCAGCGGGATTTACCGCAAATGGAGGTATTGAGACAAGTCAGGGAGTTCTTATAGTGGGAGACATGGGAGCGCAATTACACCAAGTTATCCCGAACTCCGCAAGTGATGACGTGAGCGCACAAACGAAAATCAATAGTTTCTCGTACACA
Organism: Candidatus Altimarinota bacterium; assembly: GCA_018401175.1. Taxonomy (GTDB): domain Bacteria; phylum Patescibacteriota; class Gracilibacteria; order UBA4473; family UBA4473; genus M50B91. Next base: position 1,193 of record JAGYLK010000092.1, on the reverse strand, counting down.
GGAGCGGGAATCCAGAACACAAAACAAATATGTATGGGAAAAAATTTCGCGTACATTATCAATAAAGAAGGAATAATTGAGATGAATCCGTTCAGCGGAGAAGCACGAAACCTTGTGTCACAGGGAAATATTGAGCGACGATGGTCTGGGTATGACGTGACAGACGCAATAATTGAATACGACGGGAAACATAACCGGATAATTTGTCTCGTAAAAGATATTGGACAATACGATACAATGATAGTTGTTGACTTAGAAGATAAGAACAGGGCAATTTCAGTACAACCAAACTCATATTTGAGTTATCTGTTGAACATAAATAACCAAATATACGGACTTAGTTCTAATAACGGGAACGTGTACGAGTTGTTTGAGTCAAGTTCTGATCGTGACGACAACGCTTTGACAATGGATATTGTGCTTGAGTGGGACGCACTCGAAGGAATTTCTACAGAGAACATACTTAAACAGATACTTATACACGCAAATTTAGACGCACGGTCGTCTATTCGTGCCAGACTGTATATAAACGGGTCGCAGGAAGCGATAAAAGACGAAACCTTCAGTGGTGCGAGTACATCTCAATCATCGACACGATCTGTTATTGCAGTAAGTGGATTTTATGTTGGAGGACTCGGAGGACGCAGTTTTTCTGCCGAAGACGGGAATACAGACCAAACAATGAAACTGAAAAAATCAGCACGAGTTGTCACTTATACATTAAGATTAACAGAAACTTCCGTGTATCCTTGTACGATATACGATATAATAGTCGAGTACAAAACGCGCAATAGGCTCTCGCGCGAAAAAGTGATGCCAAATAACCTCTTTACATAATGAGTGATACCCTTTTCGATTACACAGAACTCTATATCGCAACAGATTACACAGCCGGAGACTTAACGCTCGACTTGTACGCGAAAAACGATTCATACAAACTCACCGACCAAAAAACGTCGAGTCTCATTACTGAATTTTACGCAGCAATTATTGACAGAGATACTGAAGCAAGTTTCATGGGAGTGAAAATAGGAAACATTGTAGAGAACGGTACATGGCAAGGCGAAACGCGATACACTGCGACTCTTGCTTTGTCAGACGCGTCAAATCCTATGGTGGGACTTGCAAACACTTATGACGGGACAAATGCAGACGCGAATATTATCACCGCGAATAAACTCAGTTCGTTGCCA
>JAGYLK010000091.1 GCA_018401175.1 Candidatus Altimarinota bacterium | reverse complement strand
TGGATCTTGAGAATTAATTGATATGGGAATTTCGTTATTCAATGTAACAATATAGATTCCAGATTTATCAGTTATTTGCATTTTTTTTAGATTATCTATGAAATGATTTATCCAAATCCTCAAACGCCCAGAATATATGATTTGGTCGTCCGTGTGGACAGAGGTTTCTCCACTGCGTCGTCTCAAAATCATCGAGTAATTTCTGCATTTCCTCTCGCTGCATTTCGTCGCCAAACATAACCGATCCACGACAGGCTTTGTATTCCAAAATTTTGCGTAAGAGTTTGTCTGAAGTGTGTTCTCCGATTTGTTCATTTTCCAGCCAATCGGCGAGGTCTGAGAGTAGGGTGTCGATGTCTTTTTCGGTGAACAATGATGGGATGGCTACAACGTTTAACTGTTCATCAAATTCAAATCCGAGCGCGTTTAATTGTTCACGTTCGTTCAATAATAGTTCGCGTTGTTCGTCATCAATTTGTGGCGAATGAGGAACGAGAAGTGTTTGCTTTTCTTTCACTAATTTCTCGCGATCCTTCCAAAACATTTCAAATCGCTGTCGTTCATGCAACGCGTGTTGGTCAAAAATCCAGAGTCCGTTTTCTGCTTCAGCGAGAATATATTTTCTCGCAACTTGTCCGACGAGTTTGAGTTTTCCTGTTGGTTTGGTCCCTGATTCACTTGTTCCTGAGCGTTCATTGTGGAGATCGCTGAAACTTTTTGATGATGAGAATAATTCACGGGAGAAGTTTTCGGTGTTTCGTTTTTGTCCAAAAGAAAAGGATGGTGCGTGGAAAGAAGTGTTTGAATAGTGATGTGCGGTTTGCGTTTCTGTAAATCGCGCCACGCTTCCTTTCGCTCCTAGAAAGGCGCGTTCATTGCGTTGTAATCCATTGGAAACAGTATTTCTTAAGGCGCTCCATATTTCTCCTGGTTCACTGAATTTGACCTCGGTTTTTCGTGGGTGAACATTTACATCCACCAAGAGGGGATCGACTTCAATCCAAATGGCAAATTTTGGATACAGATGTTTCTCTATTCCAGCAGTCTGATGATAGGCTTCTCGAATTGCCCAGGCGAGTTTGTGGTCTTCAATATGGCGT
>JAGYLK010000090.1 GCA_018401175.1 Candidatus Altimarinota bacterium | reverse complement strand
CGCGGCTGCTGGCACGTAATTAGCCGGTCCTTATTCATGAGGTACCGTCAGATTTTCTTCCCTCATAAAAGGTGTTTACACTCCGAAAAGCTTCATCCACCACGCGGTGTCGCTCCGTCAGACTTTCGTCCATTGCGGAAGATTCTTTACTGCTGCCTCCCGTAGGAGTATGGGCCGTGTCTCAGTCCCATCGCGCCTGGTCATGCTCTCACACCAGGTACCCGTCATAGTCTTGGTAAGCCGTTACCTCACCAACAAACTGATAGGCCGCAAGCACCTCCTGTACCGATAAATCTTTACTCTTTCGAGACCATCCGGTATTAGCTAATCTTTCGACTAGTTGTCCCCGAGTACAGGGCAGCTACTTACGTGTTACTCGCTCGTCCGCCACTCTCATACAAGAAAGTAAACTCTCTCGTAATCCCGTTCGACTTGCATGTATTAAACGCACCGCCAGCGTTCAACCTGAGCTAGGATCAAACTCTCTGAAAAGAATTTGATAGCCAGAATGAATCTGGTTAAAAATTAGGATTTTACTAAATCCTGAAAAATATTTCACATAGAAATTGACGTTGATTTTTGCTTCTGCACGAAAATTAATTTTCGTATTGTTGCGTCCGAAATGAAAAAGAGCTTTCTACTGAGTGATTTGAGTCAAACAGCTGGGCGAGTTTATCCATGATTCTGGAAACGTCAAGGTTTTTTTAGAGATTTTTAAAAACAACGACTGTGTGTGAAGAAACAAGCCTTTTGGCAAATTCTCTGTCTCATCAAATTTCTTTCTTTTCGCCCTCTCTTAAAAAAAGGAAAAACGTTGCTCCATCATCAGGAACCCGGTATTATTTTTTCGTGAATATTGAATTTATATTGATTGCCGTTGTTCTTCTTCTCGCGATACTTCTCGCGATCACTTTTTATCACAAAAAAAAACTTCCTCGTGCAACAACCGAAAAGGCAATACGAGACATTACTGCTACAGAAAAACTCAACCCCGCATACGCCATAATAGAAACACATAAAATATTTGTTTTTACCTTAGCAACGCTTATAAACCCAGATCAAAGAAAAAAAATTAAGGCTGTCGATGTGATAAAGAAATTTGCAAAACGCATGCCAAATGAGGCACAGATATGGAAAACCCATCGATTGCGAAATCGAATTGCTCACGAACCAAATATCAATATTTCTGCGACACACGCTGATCTCGCGCGCAGAGATCTCATTCGCGCCCTTCGTTCCCTTTCTTCCAAATGAATTCTTTTTTTTCTCCTACTTCTATAGCCGTAGTTGGTGCCTCCGCAAATCCTGAAAAAACCGGACATGCTGTTCTTAAAAATATTATTGATGGTGGGTTCTCGGGCGAAATATATCCCATCAACCCACACGAAACCGAAATCATGGGGAAACCTGTTTACAGGAGTCTCAATGACACCCCCTCACAAGCGGAATTGGTTATTATTGTTATTCCCGCACCATATGTCCCCGCGGTGGTAAAAGATGCCGCCGAGCAGGGAATTAAAGCGTTTGTCATTATTACTGCCGGATTTGGAGAAATTGGAGAAGCGGGAAAAGTTTTTGACGCAGCGCTCCAAAAAATTATCGATCAATACGAAATAAAAATCATGGGGCCAAATTGCCTGGGGGTTATTGCTCCACATGCGAAGCTCAACGCCGCATTTGGCGGAAAACTTCCCGAAATGGGGAATGTGGCGCTCCTTTCTCAATCGGGGGCAATTATTTCTTCTTTGTGTGACTGGGCAGGACTCCGACATTTTGGATTTAGCAAGGTTGTTTCTCTGGGAAACACGCTTCAATTGAACGAAAACGACTGTCTCGAATATCTCACGAACGACAATGACACCGAAGTTATTGTTCTGTTTCTGAAACATTTTCACGACAAACAGAAATTCCTTTCTCTTGCGGCTCGAATTTCCAAAACAAAATCCATCATTCTCTATAAATCAGGGGGAAAGAAGGCGATAACCTCTGAGCTACGAAAAGAACTTGAATCATCCGGAATTCTTCTCACCACCTCTCTCGAAGAACTCTACAATACGACACATCTCTGCAGCGTTGTCCCTCTTCCAAAAGGAAAAACAACAACAGTGATAACAAATGCTGGCGGACCAGGAGTTATTGCTACCGACGCGGTTCATGATTCTCCGCTTCTCGAATTTGCCCAATTTAGCGAATCTGTACAACAAGAATTAATCGCCTCTCTTCCCGCCGAAGCCCTTCCTATAAATCCAATAGATATAATCGGAGATGCCAAAGCCGATTTATATGAGGCTGCGCTCGACATTATTTTGAAGAATAAAGCCACCGACTCGCTCATGGTAATGCTCTCTCCTCAAGCAATGACACAGGCAAAAGAATCGGCTGAAGCGATTGTTGCCGCAAAACAAAAATATTCAGAAATTCCGATAGTAACCTGCTTTCTTGGGGGAACTTCAGTGCAAGTGGGAGTTGATATTTTGTTACACAATAAAATCCCCTGTTACCTCGACCCGGCAAAAGCTATTTGGGCACTGGAAACACTGATGCGGGAGGCTGACATACAAAAAATTTTGTTGCCTTTGTGAGTGCCGCAAAAACGATTATTTGAAGCGAGTGTCCAAACCTTGCACGGGGGTCAAAAGCTTCCTCGTCACTAGATTGCAAGGTTTAATGAGTAAAAATATTTCGTTTGCAAACGAACAACAGCAACGAGCTTTTTGGTTCTTTTTGTGCGGAACAAAAAGAACGAATACTTAAAATAGTAATTCTAAAACGAAAAACTTGACAGAACTCTCTCCAAAGCTAAACTCTCGCCGATTTGACTCATTCAAGTCTCGTCTAAACCTGCAAAAAAAGCAGCGTTGCAGCGGTTCCTTACTTATTGGAAAATGTCACGAATTGGAAAAAAACCCGTATCCGTTCCGTCTAATGTCGAGATTTCGATTGAGGCGGATGTTTTGAAAGTAAAAGGACCAAAGGGAGAACTCACTGTTTCATTTGAGCCAGCATATGTCTCTTTTGCTCAAGAAGAGGGACTTATAAGTGTTACACGCGCCGATGATACAAAACCGGCACGTGCACGACACGGGCTCTATCGATCTCTTTTGGCAAATGCGATTGAAGGAGTGGTAAATGGCTTCTCTAAATCACTTGAGATCAAAGGAGTTGGATACCGAGGAGCATTAAAAGGTGCCGGAGTGGAATTCCAACTAGGATTTTCACACCCTATACAATTTGACCTTCCAGAAGGAGTAACTGTTGAATTTGATAAGAAAAATATAAACTTGTTCACTGTGTCGGGTATCAATAAACAACTTGTCGGACAAGCTGCCGCAAACATTCGAGCCTTGAGAAAACCAGAACCATACAAGGGAAAGGGTATTCGTTACACGGATGAGCATGTTGTGCGCAAGGCTGGTAAATCAGCTAGTAAATAATTCCTGAACTGAGATGACAAAATCTACAAAACAAGAACGGCAAACCGCACGCGCGCGACGAACGCACGCAGTAGCACGTGTCTCAGGACGCCCTCGATTGTTAATTGTTCGAACAAACCGAACCATTAATGCACAAATTATTGATGATCTTGAGGGAAAGGTTTTGTGCGGAGTATCGGGGCTCAAAACGGGAAAAACCGGAATTGAGGCCGCAACAGAAGTTGGTACCAATATCGCTGAAACAGCGAAGAAACATAAAATTACTCAGGTTGCGTTTGATCGCAACGGGTACAAATATCACGGTCAAGTGAAAGCTTTGGCTGATGCCGCTCGGAAAGCGGGACTAGAGTTTTAAAAACTCTTGAGAAAAATTTATCCACTCTCACATGACAGAAGAGAACAAAACGGCACCAGTAACAGAAGCTCCAGCAGAAGAAACTTCTGTTGCTCCTGAAGAAAAACAAGAAGGACGCCCTCAACGTGAGCGACGACCACGAAAAGGTGGTGGTCGAGAACGAAAACCTCGAGAGGCAAAAGAATTTGAAGAAGCCATTCTCCAAATCGATCGTGTTACTCGTGTGGTAAAAGGAGGACGACGTCTTCGTTTTCGATTAACCGTTGTTATCGGAGATAAAAAAGGACGTGTCGGATTTGGTATTGGAAAATCTGCTGAGGTAATGACCGCTATTCAAAAAGCTGTTGTCCAAGCAAAACGAAACCTCATTACGGTTCCTATGAACGAGGGAACACTTCCTCATGAAGCAAATGCTATTTTTAAGTCTTCTCGTGTACTTCTCTTCCCCGCACCAGAAGGAAAAGGAGTGATTGCCGGAGGAGCTGTTCGAAAAATATTAGAATTAGCCGGAGTAAAAGACGTATTGTCTAAATCTCATGGCTCTCGAAATAAGCTCAATATAGCAGTTGCTACATTCAATGCTTTACAATCACTTGAAACGGGAAAAAATCCTGGAACAAAAATCACAAAAGCCGATTTAGAGATGAAAGATGATGCTGAAGAAACGATTGAAACACCCGTAACTCCAAAGAAACCAGTCGAGGCAAAAGCTTCTGCCAAAACTCCAGCAGCAAAAAAACCTGCTGCGTCCCCCTCCGCTAAAACTACAGCGGACAAGAAAAAAACTGACGCTGACAAAAAATGAATTTATTGAGTAAATTGGCTCCGAAAGTCGCTAAACCAGCGAAAATGCGAAAAGGACAGGGAAATGGTTCCAAAGGAACATTCGCTGGACGAGGATGTAAAGGACAAAATGCTCGAGCAGGAGGAGGCGTTCGTCTTGGATTCGAAGGAGGACAAAGTGGACTTCTTATGCGAATGCCTAAATTACGAGGATTCAAAAATCCAAATCGAGTAGAAACACAGATTGTAAACCTTGAGAAACTTGAACTCAGCTTCAAAGATGGAGCACAAATAAATCTTCTTTCTTTGATAGACGCGGGATTGATCCGAAAAAACAATGCCAAAGTGAAAATATTGGGAGAAGGAGAGCTTACAAAAAAGTTAAATGTAGAAGGAGTACTCGTTTCTAAAACAGCAAAAACTGCTATTGAAAAAGCTGGAGGAACAGTAAAATAGGTCTTCATTGATTATAAAAATTTCAAACCCGCTTCGGCGGGTTTTTTTATTCGAACTCTTGCCAACAGATCCCTTGAATTCCCTTAAAAAGGGAAGCTCAAAAGTGTTTTATTTTTACGAACAACTTTCAAATTCCCCCTTTTAGGGGGCTAGGGGGTCTGTCGACAAGAACCCCTTTTTCCCAAAACTTGACTTCTCATTCCTTCACCGGTACATTTTCTAAAATTTTTTCTGAAAACCTTTGAAAACCATGAAAACAATTCGCCCGGCTCTCACCTTCGATGACGTACTTCTCGTACCACAATATTCTGAAATACTCCCCAACCAGGTAGATCCGAGCACGAAATTCACCCGCAATATAGAGTTGAGCATTCCCCTCGTGTCCTCCGCTATGGATACGGTTACAGAATCCGAAATGGCGATTACAATGGCTCTTCTCGGCGGGATCGGTGTCATTCACAAAAACTGTACTCCGGACCAACAAGCCGCCATGGTTTTACGTGTAAAACGATTTGAAAATGGATTCATTCACGAACCGTTGGTGCTCTCGCCAGAACACAAAATTGCTGACGTAATCGCTATTCGGAAAGAAAAACATTTCAAATCCATCCCTATTACGGAAGATGGAACACTTCAAACAAAAGTCGTCGGAATGGTTTCACGAAATGATTATCTGGAGAAAAAACATTCTGATTGTACGTGCAAAGAACGCATGACCCCCCTCAAAGATTTACTTATTGCAAAGAAACCGCTGACTCTTTCTCAAGCAAATGACGTATTAGAAGAATCAAAGCATTCAAAACTCTTGATTCTTAATGATGATGGAACGCTCCACGCTCTTATTACGCGCCGTGATTTGGAACGAAATGAAATGTTCCCTTTTGCGACCAAAGATGCACGCAAACGACTTCGCGTTGCTGCTGCTTGTGGACCGGCTCATAATCGTGATGAGCGTGTGAAAAAACTCGTTGAAGCTGGCGTAGACGTACTCGTTGTAGACACGGCTCACGGACATTCCAAGGGCGTGATCGAAACAGTAGAATATATAAAAAAGAATTATCCAAAGGTAGACGTCATCGGAGGAAATATTGCAACGGAGAAAGCCGCAGAAGCCCTCATAAAAGCAGGAGCTGATGGCGTAAAAGTAGGAATTGGCCCGGGATCAATTTGCACCACTCGTGTCGTTGCTGGAATTGGTGTTCCTCAACTTTCTGCCATTATGGATATTACCGATATTTGTAAAAAAAATAACGTAACACTGATTGCCGATGGTGGCGTTCGCTATTCTGGAGATGTTGCCAAGGCACTTGCTGCGGGAGCAAATTGTGTAATGATTGGATCGTTACTTGCTGGAACGACACAGGCTCCAGGAGAAATGATTTATTCTGGAGGAAAAACCTACAAATATTATCGCGGTATGGGTTCTATGGCGGCGATGGCATGTGGAGGAAAAGAACGTTACGCTCAGGCGAATGTAGCGAACGACAAGCTTGTTCCCGAAGGAATTGAGGGAAAAGTTTTGTATAAGGGAGATGCTTCTGGAGAGATTTTTCAGCTCACGGGTGGTGTTCGCAGCGCTATGGGCTACACAGGAGCGGGAACTATTGAGGAATTTCAAAAGAAAGCTGAATTTGTACAGATTACTTCTGCTTCCCTCAAAGAATCGCATCCGCATGATATTTCTATCTTGAAAGAAGCACCAAATTATCGGGGGTAGAGCGATATTGAAAATGGAATAAAAAGCTTAGTCGCAAGATTAAGCTTTTTACCGAACAATTCTTAATCCGGTATGCGCCTGTGTTGAAGCTTTTGTTCCACCAGCGGACATGTTGAGAACAACAAAGTTCATATCTTCTTGTGTATGAGGAACACGGATAAGGGCGTTTCTGTCTCCCCGAACATTCTCTGGCTTTTCCCAAGCCTTTGCTCGAACTTTTCCTTCTGCCTCCTCGTAAATTTGTACAATGTATTGATCATTATGGAACACCATATCTACAGATGACATTGTTCCATCTTCAGAAGAACGTTTTGCACCACTACGCAATAACGTTAAGTCTTCAAGAACAGTTCTTGTTTGAAGTGATTCAGGAAGATCAATCTCTCCATCTGTATTCGTAACATCTACGACTTCTAATCTATCAAGCGTCATTCCTGGTTGTGGAACGTTGAAAACCTGTTTCGTTCCATCTTCAGCCTCTTTTCTATTAAGAAGCGTATCCATTTGGTAGGTCATATTTGCTGAGAGTTTCTGCTCAAATTGAGATTTTCGTTCGGACTGAAGAGAATTTTGCATTCGCTGTCTCAGAAGCCCGTTAAAACTATTCACACGAACTACTTCCTCTGCTGGTGCACCTTCCTCAAGCGCCGAAAGAGCTTCTTCAATTCCACTTCCAACTTCTAGCATTCCCGCAAATAAGGCATCCGTTCCCGGAAGATTAAAGTGTCTATTCTCAAGATCCTGTTTCGCATCATCCCATTCCTTTACTCGTGTAAAAATTTCTGATCGGGCTGCCTGCATAGCCGTATATTTTTGCTGATCAAAGACAATCGTTCCTTCTGTTCTGCTGAGCATTTCACGCATCGACTCAGTTATCTCTCGAGCTTCACGACGCTCTGCCTCCAAAAGCTCATCACTCGGAGGCAATTTCTTTAATACCTCATCAACATATTTCTGTCGCTGTTCTTGTAGCTTGGGAAGAGTCTCCTTAAGCTGTGCATATGCATTTTTGAAATACTCAATACTCAATAATATATCCTTTTCATCCTCAGGCATAGCCCCAATTAGATCTTTGAGGGCACCACTCTTTCCATCTGCTCCAAAAAAATTCTGAAAGGACTCCAGAAATGTTTGTATTTTTTGGAAACTATCATCTATCTCTCTTGGATTTTGTGAACGCATTGCCTCAGCTATATTCTGAAACGAACCAAATGCTTCACGCGCAGCATTACGAACCACCAAGGAATTTTTCAGTATATATCGACGTTGCTCAACTGAACCTGTTTCCGCCTCAGATCCTTGACGCAAATCTTTTTCTTGACTGGCTTTTGTTTCTTGAAGCCACGTATAAAGAGTTCGTTTGAACTCTAATGGACAATTTTGCTCGACTAATAGTTCCTGATTATCCGAGACGAATTTTAACAACAATACTAGTCTTTCTGATGTCGTGATTCGCACCGGAGCACCAAGATATACATCTCGCTGTATATCAACTCCAAGGCGTCTCAATCCTCGCACTAAAATCTGCAATATTTTATTTTCATCTGATTCTATCTGTTCTCCTTCATACGTTTGCACTTTTGAATTTTGGAGAACCTTGTACAATCGTTCAAAATTCGTTGTCTCTAACGCATCTTTTGTCATCTGTTCGCGACTATCCATATTCTGAAGCAATGTGTCCTGATCCAAAGTTAATTGCTGAGAACGCTCTAATTCAACAACTTGATCGGCAAATTTATGCTTTAGTGCGTCAAGAATTTTCACTTTATTTGTTGTTCCAAATGCTTTTTTGAGCTCAACCATTCCATGAAATCGCCCCTCAAGAAAACTCTCTGGATTTTGAATAATTCCTTGAACAAAACTCCAAAATTGCTTTTCTGCAACAGAGTCATTTCTGTTTCTCATTCCTGTCTGATACGTGGAAATATCATTCTCTACATTCGATCGCTGTCTTAGTAAATGTTCCTTTGCTCGATTAATATTTGCCTCTACTTCATGTCTCGCTTTTTGAACATTCTTTTTTATAACTTTCAACATGCCTCGATGACGAGCAGATCGCCAAAGACTAACCTCTCTTATTATTTTCCAAAATTCTTTTTTATTTAA
>JAGYLK010000089.1 GCA_018401175.1 Candidatus Altimarinota bacterium | reverse complement strand
ATTTACGGCAGAAAACGCCGCCATTCCGGATGGATTTCAACAGTTTGAATTTCAAGGAACAGGAAAAGATAGAAAACCCGTTCGTGGAACAATAGAGGCTATTGATGCCTATGAAGCCTATGCAAAATTGAGGAAAGATTATGATTTTGATTTAACAAATGTCATTTCTCTCTCCGCTACACCAGAAAAACGCCAACAATATCAGCAACAGGGGATTCCTCTTGAATGGGTAGAGCAATTCAAACTTGAGCACGGAACAAAGAAGAAAGAGGAGGGGAAAAAAGTTGTTGTACAAGAGGATGAATCACTGCTTTCTGATCAAGACAGGGCGGAATTGCAATTTTATCAAGAAGAAATTGGGAAGTTGACAACAGAAGTGTTGACGCTGTTGCAGGAAAATGAAGATTTTTTGGATGCGTCCGCACGAAGAGCCATATTAGACAGAATTGGTCTTTTGTCCCGTTTACGCCGTTCAAATGCTATTGATCACTTACGAGAACTCACAAAAAAACTCTTAAAACAACTGGGAGACGACAAGTTATTTATTGAATCAGGAAAATTATCCGAAGAGCAACAAGGAGAATTGATTGTTCGAAAAACACAATTTAATGAGTTTTCAAAGCAATTAGAAAAAAAAGTAGCCTCAGGAATTGCCGCTGTTTCTGTGGGATTTGCTTCCATCGATACTGAAAAAGTAAAGCTACAAATAAAAGAATCAGATCCCGTAAAACAAATAGTACAGTTATTGTACATAGCTGTCGTTTCCATATTGGGATTAATGGTTGTTTTTTGGGTTATAAGTGTTATTCGTTTGCTTTCTCATTTTGCGCAAAATTCTATTTTATATTCATTTTCCTCTCCGCAGTTATGGATTGTGACAGGAATTTCTTTTATTTTCACGGTGACCCTTTTTCCGTTGGTATATAGTTGGAAAAAATTAACGATACAACAAAAGTCTTTTTTCCTTGGCCTGGCGCTTCTGTTAGGAGTTATTTTTTTATGGCTTTCTCCCATTTTGCTTTGGTGGACACGGTAGATTCGGATCTGAGTATTTTTTTCATGAAATAAAAACTTGTATGTGTGTGCGTGCAAAAAGTTGCTTTAAAACACTTGATTGGTAGACTTCAAACGATGAATTTTTCACAACTCGGTTTTGGATTTTTTGTTTTAAAAATTAATGGGATATTGTTGGCAGCAACATTTTTTCTGGTTGCGTGGCATTATTTTCGACAAATTGAACGAAAAAAATTCCCGATTGATTTTTTTGTTCATAATTTCTGGAAATGGATTGTCATTGGCTTGATCCTTGGTCGAATAGGAGCATTACTCATGGATCCAGAAATATTTGCGCGTCATGGACTCTGGGCTCCAGCAGTATTTTGGGATGGAGAAGTTGATTTTGTTGGATTTTTTATCGGAGTGCTGGGGGGAATGTTTTGGGATATTAGAAGACATCGGCTCTCCTTTTGGAAATGGATAGATCTTGCTGTTCCATCAACACTTATTGGCATTGTGTTATTGGATTTTATTCAGTTTTTTACGGGAGCTATTTACGGAACAGAAACATCACTTCCTTGGGGAGTTCGGTATGAAACATTTGGAGTTGAGACATTGGCAGAGGTACATCCAGTAACATTATATGCGGTTATTCCTCATATTATCTTATTGAACTGGGCACTAAAAAAACAAATACTGTGGGAAAGACAAGTCGGAAGACTTTCATTTGTTGTCGGATTATGGCTATCAGTGATTCATTTTTTTCTTGAGTTTTTCTATGGAAATGAAGTATTTATGGTTGGTGGAGCCTTGCGTATTGGGCAAGTTGTTTCCTTGGTTATAGCTTTTGGATGTGTAGTGGGCTTGCTTCGAAGGAAATGATGTGTTAAAAATTACTCGATTTATAATTTAAAAAATGGATTTTTCCCTACTGTTGACGCCACATTATTATCTTGATACCAATCCTGGAGGAGATTTTCTCATTGGGTTTGCGCTTCTCGCCTTTTTCGTTCTGACTCTTTTTGTCGGACGTATTGCTCGAAAAATGGCAGGAGGCAATAAATATCTTCGCAAATCTATGAAAAAGAAATTTTGGGCGTTTCCTTTTCTCGGAGCACTGGGAATTATTTCTGTCCTTTCTCGTTTTGGAGGAGTACCAGGGTTTTCTATGAGATTGTTTCTTTATAGTATTCTTGTGGGGATATTCCTTTTGGGATTGATTATTGCTTACAAAATTCGTCATGAATATAAACGGAGAATGGTGTCCGTGTCTCGTGTTCGAAAATAAAAGGGAAATATTTTTGAGAAATAGTCGAGAAGCAGTACACTACAACAGATGAAAAAATCGTCACAGAAATATTTAATCATCGGTTCAGGTCCTTATTCGATAGGAAGTTCGGTGGAGTTTGATTGGTGTGGAGTACAGGTATTACGAACATTGCGACGATTGGGACATGAAACGGTTTTTATCAATTCAAATCCCGAGACGGTTTCCACCGATTTCGATGAATGTAATCGTCTTTATTTTGAGGAACTCACGGTGGAACGTGTGCTTGATGTTTGTGAACAAGAACAGCCAGATGGCGTTATTTTTTCCACGGGCGGACAAATTGCACAAAATATGGCGGAAGCGTTGAAAGAAGCAGGAATTCATTTACTTGGAACGTCGGTAGAGTCAATTGATCGCTGTGAAGATCGTGAGAAATTTTCTCAACTCTGTGATGATTTACACATAGATCAGCCACGATGGGAAAGCTTCTCTCAGATGAAAGAAGCTTTTTCTTTTGCGAAACAAGTGGACTATCCCGTGCTTGTTCGTCCGTCTTTTGTTCTTTCGGGGGCCGCGATGGCTGTGGCAACCGATGAAGAAAATTTGCGAGAATTTTTACAAACAGCCATTGGGACTTCCAAAGCGTCTGTTGTAATTTCCAAATTCGAAGAAAATGCCAAAGAAGTTGAGTTTGACGGTGTAGCACAAGACGGTCGTATTGTTTGTTCTGCAATTGCAGAACACGTGGAAAATGCAGGAGTGCATTCTGGAGATGCGACAATCGTTTTGCCACCACAAAATTTATATCTCGAGACTGTCCGTCGAGTTCGTCGTATAGCCGGAGAATTAGCAAGAGAGTTAAATATTTCAGGACCATTTAATATTCAATTTTTAGCCCGACATAATGAAATAAAAGTGATTGAGTGTAATTTGCGGGCAAGTCGCAGTTTCCCTTTTGCGTCTAAGGTGTTGGGACAGAATTTTATTGAGCTGGCAACACGTGTTTTAATCGGCGAAGAAGTTCCGTCACAAGAGGTAAATCCGCTTGATATTTTACGCGTTGGGGTCAAGGCGGCACAGTTTTCCTTTTCTCGCCTCAAGGGAGCAGATCCGGCGTTGGGAGTAGAAATGAGTTCTACTGGAGAAGTGGCTTGTTTTGGTCACACGATTGAAGAAGCATTCTTGAAATCACTTCTTGCGACGGGGTTTCGAGTTCCACAGAAAGGATCAAAAATATTAGTTACACTGGGAAAACTTCGTGATAAAGTGGCATTTCGTCCTATTGCGGGAGCATTTCTTCGTTTAGGATTTTTATTAGTTGCAACCGAACGAACAGCGGAGCTTTTTAACGATCATGGAATTACCTGTGAAACCGTTGCCAAAATTTCTTCGGGAGAGCATCCGAATGTCGCTGAATTAATTGAGTCTGGGGAAGTAGGATTAGTGATAAATACACCGAATAAATTTTCACATGAAGAAGTGACAGACGGATACGGAATTCGTCGAGCCGCGATTGATGCCAATGTTCCGTTGATAATTAACTTACAAGCAGCAAAATTATTAGCCCAGACATTAGAAAAATTTCCGACAGCAGATTTATTGCCGGTAGAGCCGTATTCGAAGGATTAATTTTCAAAAGAAAAGGTGAGAATTTGACTTCCCACCCTCATTTTTTAGTGTTCCACAGAATTTACTTTTTCCGTTTAAAAAACGGATGAATCCAACATTCGATTTCTAGCGCCAAGAGGAAGAGAAAAATTGCGAGAGGAATTGCCCAACGAGAATCACTTATCATCCAGAGTCCCATAAAGAGAAGTGCAATTCCATGTGTTATTGTCAAAAATATGGGCGCCCATTTTTGCCCCTTCAAAAGTCCTCGAACGAGAAATATTCCCAGAACTATAGAGAGAGCAATGGGGATAAATACGATTGGCTTGAGTGCAGACACGACAATTAATTCAGGATTGTATTGACTGAGCCACGTCCCAAAAGAAAGAGGAAAAAAGAGCAAGAGAAACAGGAGAATCGTGTTTATTGCAACCTTAGAGCCTCCCAAAAAAGCAAGAATAAGTGCTTGCCATGGACGATTTATTTTTTTCATTATACTCATTCTCGCAAAACTTTCATTGAGAGTCAAAAACAGTTGAAAAGAGGAGTACATTAGGGTATAATGGAATGATTTTTTAGGAAATTAAATGCTATTTATTGAAACAGTTTCGGCCGCCGCCTCTACGGCAAAAGATACAGCAGATGCTACAAGCGATATGTTTTCAACTATTTGGGGGATTATTCCGCTGATTATATCTGCAATAGTTGTTATTATTGCGGCATTTATTCTCTCAAAATTTGTAACAGGGGTAATTCTGTTTCGATTGAGCAAAAGAGATCTCAATCGAGAGGTTTTGATTCTTATTGGTCGTATGTGTACGTATGGAATTCTTTTTATTGGGGTTCTCGCAGCGACGGAGATCGTGGGGCTCAATTTGGGATCACTTATTGCCTTTCTCGGAGTTGGAATTGGATTTGCTCTCAAAGATCTTCTTTCCAACTTTATTGCCGGAATCATGATTTTGACGCAAAAAAAGTTTAAAATCGGAGATACCATTAAGTTGGGTGATATTTTGGGAAAAATTGTTGAGATTGAAACGCGTACGACTCAGATTAAGAGTTTTGATGGGACATTATTGATTATCCCAAATGCACAGATGATTACCGCCGTTATTGAGAATTTTTCTGCGAATGAAATGCGTCGTGTTTCCTTTGAAGTGGGAGTGCATTATAGTACGCCTTTGCAGGAATCAATTCAGTTAGCGATTGCGTCTGTCAAAAAGCATCAGAAAGTTATGCCAGAACCAGCAACGAACGTTATTGCTACAGAGTTTGGAGATTCTGCAATTATTTTGAAAGTTCTTTTCTGGGTTGAATCGACATCTCCTTGGCTACAGATAAAATCGGAAGTAATTCAACAGTTAAAACTTGATTTTGATGCTGCCGGAATCGAGATTCCATTCCCAATTCGTACGCTTACCTTGGATTCTAATGATGGAAATTTGATGCAGGCAATGCATTTGCCGCAGAAAATGCAGAAAAAAATAACGTCACCTGTTCCACCATCTCCTATCTCTGAGGAAAAGTCAGAACAAAAGGCTGAAGAGGAAACGGAAAAAGAACCAGTTTTTGAGCAGACGAAGGAGGCTTAAGTT
>JAGYLK010000088.1 GCA_018401175.1 Candidatus Altimarinota bacterium | reverse complement strand
CAGGACATTGTGAAGAATGAAGACGTGATAGCGATGTTCAAATCGGGCGACAGAATCGGACTTGATAGACACTTCGAGCGACAAATTCGCGGAGTAGAGAGCCACGCAGGAGTTCGATTGAACGGACTGCGTACGAGACGGACAGAGGAACTTAATTTATATTTTCAATAAAATGAATAAAACACATCAATTTCATATCGTAGTAAAAGATTTTTCCTCAGGGGAAACAGACACAGTTTTTATTTTATCGCAAAACGACACATTGACTGACTCAGAATTGAACAGAAATGTTGTAGATCAAACTACTTTTGAGAAAAACAATTTCATAATTATGTCTTGTGTAAAAGTTCTTTGTGCATAATTCAACAGGCACCCCGACCTTTTCGGGGAATAACACAAACAGATGAAAAAACTCATCTACTCGACTTCAGCGAAGAGTTGTCAGGGAACGATTCTAAAATCATTCCAAAAGAGAGACTGGTTTGATGTTTCGTACTATCAACATCCGCCGTTTTTCGTTGGATATAAGGCAAATACGAGAATGTTTGAGTTATGCAAAGCGGGACTCGTGGACAAGAGATCAAAAGGAAAGTTCAAAGAATACCGACTCAAAGACCAATACGCCGTTGTACAAGAAGGAAACATGATGAATGTGTACGATACCGAAACATTTTTTCAGAAGATATTTAAAAGCCTTTGACAATTTGAAAAAAAGGGATAGAATTTTATTGATTTAATTTATCACATGAAATTTACAAAACAAACGCTATGCGAGGCAGTCGAAGGACAGCCAAAAGTTATTGTTTGGGACACAGAAACAGAAGAGGATCGCATTTTTGAGATAGTGAGCAAATCTATTGTATGGAGCGATGAGTTTGTAATGCAAGCGGGGAGGATAGCAGACGAATTGACGCTTAATGATGAGAATGCAACTAGACCGATGGCAGTGATTGGAGATCCATTGATAATTCAACCATTCTCGATTGCTTTTTACGCAACAAGCGTACAGCGAAAAGAAGAGTTTACACAGAAAATAAAAGAAATGATTGATGATCCGGAAACAGAAGTGTTTATCACAGTGGAAGAGCAACTCAAACGAGGAGAAGAGTTCCAAAAAGATATTGTAAAAAAGAGCCTTTCTAAAAAATAATTTATAACCATTTATAAAAATGTCAGATGATTCACAAATCCGAGAACAAGCCAAAGCACTTGGCATTCGTAACTATCACAACAAAAAGATAGAGACACTTCATAAAGAGGTATTGGAAGCAATGTCCGCAGGAGTAACGCCACACAGCGAAGTTGATGTAGAGAAAGCTATTGTAGCAAAGAAGGAAGAGATCCGAAAACAAGAAGCTGACAATAAGGCGAAATTCGCTATGGCAGCAAAAGGAGAAAACCTGTACCCGTTTGCGTCACCGAAGGGAGATCGTATTGGATTATTTAAAAAGAAAGACGGAGACAATCGTCGCAACAATGATGTTTGGGGAAAAGATTCTTCATTCGAGTTTGTCCGATGGAACTGAAAGAAAAAATTATATCCGCAGAACAATACAACAATCTCCCACGAGCGGAGAAGAGAGTATTGCAACGCGTGGCAAAAAAGAATGGGAAAACCCTCCCGGATATATTACCAACAAGAACAAAGCTCATGACTTCGGTGAAAACAGAAATACTCCATGACGCTATAAAGATAATTGAGACAACGGGACTAACATTAGAAGAGTTCCTAGATTTCTCATTTCAGC
>JAGYLK010000087.1 GCA_018401175.1 Candidatus Altimarinota bacterium | reverse complement strand
TCAAGTAGGACGTGCATATCAGTTTGATGGAGTGGATGATTATGTTGATTTCAATAAGACTGATATAGATTTCAGCGGAGCCACTTATGTAGATTTTGAGGTAGAAATGAGTAAACAATCGGGAGAATTTGTAAGTATTGGACAAGTAGTAGATGGGAGCAACAGGTTGGAAATGTCTTGGTACACGAATGACAGAATTTATTTTGTATTAGCAAATGGTTCGAATACATTGGGGCATGTTTTAGTGACAGACTTTGGAAAACATAATTTTAGATTTTTGTTTAACGGTTCTGGTGTAACAAATGCTGATCGAGCGAAGGTGTTTGTTGATGGAATAGAACAGACATTATCCTTTAGCGGTACGATTCCAGCATCATTACCAACTCTTACAAATGATTTTAAATTTGGCTATTCTGCAAGTGGATATTCAAATGGGAAACTGGGAAATGTAAGACAATATGATCAAAATCGAAAACTTCTTCACTCATGGCATGGTGACGAGGGAGTTGGGGTACGGAGCTTTGATAGCGTTAAGGAGTGGTTGGGGGATGAATTGGCAACAAATGGAGGGTTTGACACAGATACTGGTTGGTCCAAACAAGCTGGTTGGTCGATAGCTGGAGGAAAGGCTCAATGTGATGGAACACAAGCGGCAAGAGTTTATATTGTTCAATCAGTAGGATTAAAACCGTCTACAAAATATCGTTTACGATTCAACTTGACGGTTGATTCGGGATTTTTCTCGATAGGAGACAGCGGCATTTATTTAGTTGGAAGTGGATCGAGTGGAATTACTCAGTCGGGGGAGTATGAATTTGATGTAAAGACTTCCTCTAGTGCTACGGTAAATATTTATTTACACGGATTTAGTAATTTTGAGGGAACTGTAGATAATTTTTCCATAAAAGAACTTCATTCTCCTGTTCATGGAACCATTACAAATGCGAATGAGGCGACATTTCACACAGAAGATCGTGATTTCGTCAGTTATCAAAACACAATTGGATACGCGGAAGAAGTTCCACAAGAGGAATTATTTGATATTTCTACGACTCCTTCTGTCTTAGGAGGTTCTGCGACGACTACATACTCAAATGGAATTCGTCGAATTACCGGGAATAATACTGCGGTGACCGGAACTACTCGTACAAATGGAGTTCTTCCACATCCTTTGGAGTTGAGAACGTACAAAATTGCATATGATGCACGGTCAAATACTACCGTGAAAATAACACCAGACTTAGTGGATGATTTGCCTGCTAGTGAAGATCGTCCGTCAGTAACTTCTAATTTTGTTCGTTATGAGTATGAGATGGAAGCACAACATACGACTGCAGGATTGGATTTTGTTGATTGGAATGTACAAAAAGAAGGGGGAGGAAATTTATTGGCAACGGATTATGGAGAGATTCGGAATGTTTCAATTCGAGAGGTTTCTCTTCCCGGGCAACTTATTCCACGAGCGATTGATAAAGATGGAAATGCTTTGTTGACGGATATATTTGGAAATTATATGGATGGATCGAGACGTGCGGCGATGAGTGATGCGGATTTATATTTGGCTACGCCGGTGGCGGTTTTTGATGGAGTGAATGATATTGTTGAAACCAGTCAAGAATCAAACAAAATGAATCCGGGAACGGGTGATTTTACAGTGAGTGCGGTAATAGAAACGGTGAACGAAGGAACATATCATACAATTGCTAAAAAGCAGTCGTTTTATACAGCTGGATGGACATTTTATTTTCATACAAATGGAGAATTGGGGATTTATCTGGGAGGATCAGGTGGTGCTTATTATGCGCGTTCTGCAGCAGGACATATCCCAATGGGAGGATTTCATGAGGTTGCGGCTGTTGTAAAACGAGCGGCAACAACCATTATTGAATTTTATGTAGATGGAGTTTTGAAACAAACCGTTAGTACAGCCACCGCATTGGGGACAATCACTTCGGATTCGCCTGTTGTTTTCGCTAGTGCAGCAAATGGTGGTTGGCAGCCATTTAAAGGGAAAATGTCGGAGTTTCGATATTATGATCGAGCCTTGACCGCATCGGAAGTCGTCAATTTACCTGATGATGCACAAGCGCATTACACTTTTTCAGAAGGAGGAGGAGATACGGTGTATGATAAAGTTCCAGAGTATTATGGAGAAAATATAGTTGTAAATAGTGATTTTAGTACTGATACTAATTGGTTAAAGGGAACAGGGTGGACAATAAGTGGAGGGAAAGCTGTGGCTACAGCAGTTCAGAGTTATGCAACTATAAATCAGACAGCTCCTACAAACTTTTTTAAAGTAGGAAGTACCTATCGAGTAACGATAAATGTATCAACCCTTAATTCAGGAAAATTTGGACTTTATCTTGCGGGAAGCGGGACGTCGGCTCAAGCAGAAAACGATATTTCAACTTCAGGCATACACGTTTTCATAAAAACCTTAGATACGGTTGTCAATCAGACATTTGCAATTCGAGGATATCCGAATGTAGATGGTTCAATTAAGAGTATTTCGATAGAAGAACTTTATGAACCCGCTCATGGAACAGTTACAAATGCGAATCTTTCAACCTTCTGGGGAAATGATGATACGAGCCGGAGTGATAACTTATTAGATGGATTTAGTAAGGGATTGCAAAGTATTGGTACGGGAAGAATGTATAAACCGAGTAGTGTTGCATATGGAACGTGGGAGTTTGATTTTAATTTTCGAACAATTAATGATAATCGTTTTTATTTTATTAGTAATACACCAGATATAACAGTTGCATCAGACGGATATTATATTCGGGGAGTAACGGGAGGAGCGTTAGAACTTCGTTTATTTATAAATGGCTCTTCTTCTACTGTTCTCATGAAGACCCCTGATGGATATATTCAAGACAATAAAAATTACAAAATTAGAATTGAGAGAGCAAGTAATGGCGCATTTACCTGTTATATCAAAGGAGACACATTTGGAGAGGATTGGTTATTACTGAATGTTTCAGGAGGATCTGGTACAAATCCAGCTACCAATAATATGTTTACGGCGAGTGAATATGTTCTTGCTACGCTGAGGGGAAATGATACAATCAGTAATCTCAAAATAAACGCATCACCAGTTGACATTCACACATTTACCAACGGAACAGGAAGTTTTCAAAAAGTAAATATTCCGGCACAGTCAGGAAACACAGGGAAAGATGTATTCAAAAATCTCCTTGCGCAACCAACAACTGTGAATTCGGTTGTAAATCGATTGCGATTGTCTACATTAAATTTAGTAACGGTGGGACGACGGTATTGGGATACGTCGTATAAGAAATTTTTTCTCGGGGAAACCAGCAATAGTTTCATTGAATTTCCCGCATCAAATTACGTTGTTCCTCAAACAACTCTTAACACATTAAACACAAATAAAACAGCCGTTCCAGGACGTTTGTACTATGACACAACACAAAGAGTGTTTAAAAAAGGAGCATCCGATGGATCAATAATTGACTACTAAATTTCTTTTCCCCTTCTAAAAAACCAAGTACACTGCCCACGATGTTTCGATACTTTTTTTGGGCTACACTTTTCTTAGTTCTCTCTGTAGGAGTATTTGGTTTTACTCTTACGCAGCTTGATCCACTTGGTCCACAACAAATTCTCGCCCTTTCTCTCTTTTTTATTTCCCTCATAGGAACCGTGTGGATGACGGTATCCTATATATTTTTCTTTGGTGCGGAATTGCGTGTGGGGAAAAATTTATCGGAAGTGAATTTTCGAAAATCATTAAGGAGAGGATTTTGGGCGGCACTCTTTGTAGCTATAATTTTGGCATTGCGATTGTTTAATCTTTTGGGATGGACAGAAGGGATTTTATTGGGAATATTCCTTATTTTGGTGGAATTGATTTTTTCCTTGGATTCTGCGAAACTCTCGACGAAATAATCTTTATTGAGAACGCATGAGACGAACAAAAATTGTGTGCACACTGGGGCCATCTTCCCATACGATAGAAGCTATTGAATCCTTAATTCATGCAGGTGCAAATGTTTTTCGTTTGAATTTTTCACACGGAGATTTGGAAGAACATGGACATCGAATCCAACAGATTCGTCGTATTGAAGAAAAAAGTGGAAGAAAATATCCCATTATTCTGGATACCAAGGGGCCAGATATTCGCACGGAAGATGTGGAACAAAAGATAGAAGTGAAAAAGGGAGATACGTTTACCTGGACCACTGATCCAGAAAATGTATACGCCAAGACAGGGAAAAACAAGGTGAGTCATCCAGGATTTGCGAATGATATTGAAGTGGGGGATATAGTTGTCGTTGATTCCGGTGCATTCACGATGAAAGTGATTGAAAAAACAAAAACGGACGTTCTGTGTTATGTGAATCAGGATGGAAAAATTGGTTCTCGTAGGCATTTGAATTTACCCGGAAAGAAGATTTCCTTGCCCACAATTACTGAAAAAGATTGGAAGGATATTGAGTTTGGAGTCAAACAGAATCTCGATTTTTGTGCGCTCTCTTTTGCGAGTAGTGCAGATGATATTCACGAACTTCGTGTGTATTTGGACAAGAAAAAGTCGAAGATGAAAATTATTCCAAAGATTGAGAATGTGATTGCCGTTCAGAATTTAGAAGAAATTATTGCTGCAGCAGATGGAGTGATGGTGGCGCGGGGTGATTTAGGAGTAGAAATTCCGTTTGAGAACGTCCCTAAAGTGCAGCACGATTGTATCAATTTAGCCGCCAAACATCGGAAAATGACGATTGTCGCGACGGAAATGCTCGATTCGATGATTGATACTCCGACGCCCACTCGAGCCGAAGTAGCAGATGTTGCCAATGCGGCATTTCAACGATCTGATGCGACTATGTTGTCGGGAGAAACGGCGAGCGGAAAATTTCCACAGGAGTCCGTTTTGGCAATGGCTAAAATTTCTGCAGAAAGTGAAAAAAATATGTTTGAGTTAAAAACATTACGCAAGCTCCCTGTTACTACGACGCAAGAGGCAATGTCACATATGGTGGCGCAGATGGCAGACGATTTATTGGACATAGGGGGAATCATTGTCCTTACCGCATCCGGTCAAACAGCTATTAGTGTCGCAGAATTTCGTCCGAAGGCACCTATTTTTGCGTTCACAAATCACGAAACGACTTGTCGACAGCTTCAGCTTTTGTGGGGAACAGAGGTACATCACATTTCATTTAGCGCCAAGGAACCAGAAAAGTCCGTTCAGTCTGCG
>JAGYLK010000086.1 GCA_018401175.1 Candidatus Altimarinota bacterium | reverse complement strand
TTGTGAAGAAAACTTCGCTGAAATGTTTGCGTATGTTAACGGATCACGATTTAAAATGTACAGCGACCTTGAAGAATACCTCGCTGATTCAGGGCAGATGAAACTCGTTCGCGCTCTTTCTGATTCTATGGCAAAAAAGTAACAACACAGGCTCCCCGATAAGAGGGACTGGAAACGGTCTCTCTTTTTCTTTTAAAAAAGATTTGACAAAGTGTAAAAAATGGAAGATAATTCAATTGATGAATAAAAACAAATCGGCTTCAGAAATAAAAATGGATCTCATGCGAGAGCACGGAGTCCCACTAGGAGAAGAGAAAGGAATGTTCTACGACTTTCCTCTATGGACAAAGGCTCTTGGAGCACTCGCATTTTTTATCGGGTTAGTATCACTTTTTATATCTTTTTAAGATGAAAAAATATTTCATCGATTACTTACGAGAACAGCATGGTCTCGACAAAGACAATCCACCGTTCAATGAATGGATTGCCGGATTCGACACGGATGACTGGTGTGATTTTGCAGACCTTTACGCAAATACAAAATGAATACAAACGAATATTTCGGCACTACTCTCATTCTAACGGTTCTCGCAGTAATGGCGTATATTGAACCACTGACATCGCTTTACTTTACCGCTTCCCTTGCGGTACTCTTCGTGCTCGCAGTCCTCTTCGTGCTCGCAGTCCTTTGGATTCGCAGCATAAAATAACTACTTTTTAAAACCCTATAAAATAACAGAAAAACAATCATTTTCAAAAGCACTCGCAAAAGCCTATTGTTTATATTTTGGGCTTTCATACTGCGGATACTGGGACAATCTGTGCCATGCTTGCACGGGCGACAATAGAACCGGATTCACAGAATATACTTTCACAAAAGACAGTGTTTTAAAATTTAAAAATCCAACAAAATGAACCGAATTCCACGAGAACACAACGGCTTTAAACTCTATCTCTTTAAACGAGACGGACGTTGGGGATGCTGTTACTGGGGCTTGACCCCGCAAGTGTGGCATGAAGACCCATTACAAGCACAAATTATTACTTACTCACTCATTACAAAATGAAAAAATATAAACCGCTTTCGGTGCGCGTAGACTACGCAAAAGAACGACAGTACCGCGAACAATTGATAATCTGGTTTGCCAAGGTATTCGCAGGAATTATCATTGTTGGACTAGCATATCTCCTCATTACTGCTGATGATGTACACGCATTCTTTCCGTGGAACTCAAGCACAGCGCAAGAACGATACAACGAAGCAGAGGAAAATTATTCCAACGCAATGAAAATGCTGGAAACGGCACAAAAACAACTATTGGAACGCAAAGGAGATCTCGCTTTTGAGAAACTGGGAGTTGCAGTTGAAGAACGAAACATTGGCGAAATTGACCGGCTTAATTCGGTGATTGCCGAGATACAAGTTCAACTCGGACAAGATTTTCGCTCGAAGGAGTAGTCCCTTCGCAAAAAACTACAATCGACACAAGAGAGATAGCAGAATATATCTGTGAACACGAGGATTTCTCGGCTACTCCATACAGAGACCCGAACGGGCAAGGGCTTGTAATCGGGTGCGGAATCAATGCAGGGAATAGAACATATATCACACGCGACCAGTCGGCAAGGATAGTAGAGAGGGAAGTCAAACGCCTCTTACTCAAAATAACAGAAAAATACGGGAATCTTACACAGAATCAAGCGACGGCACTGGTATCAATCTTGTACAATACTCCGATGAAACAGGATATTGTGAAGAATGAAG
>JAGYLK010000085.1 GCA_018401175.1 Candidatus Altimarinota bacterium | reverse complement strand
TAACACGGAATACGCGAAATTGCCTCTCAGAATTGCTACGCAATTCTTTCAGCAACTTCGCTTATTCCGAAAACATTAGACGAAATCGAGAAAAAGCCCTTTAAGGTAGAAAGCGGAACAATCGCAACATTTATATAAAAAATCTTCCCTAATATGACTATGACAATAAAATTTATTATCACAGGCGGCACCATTGATGATTTAGAGTATGAATTTGAAAAAGACGCGCCTCAAAAGCACAAATCACTCGTCCCCGACCTCTTGAGGCAGTCGAAAATTACACTAAAATATAGCATTGATGAGTTATTGCAAAAAGATAGTCGCCATATAAATGACGAGGATCGGGAACTCGTTTATCAGAAGTGTTTGGAATGTTCAGAGGATAAAATTGTTATCACGCATGGCACAATGACAATGCCTGCCACAGCAAAATATCTTGGACAAAAAAACATTCCAAAAACTATTGTGCTTTTGGGCGCTATGATTCCTGCGAATAAAGAAAATTCTGATGCTCTTTTTAATATTGGTGCCGCCCTTAGTGCAGTGCAATTATTACCACATGGAGTTTATATAACAATGAACGGGAAGATTTTTTTATGGAATAATGTGAAGAAAAATCTTAATAAAGGGATTTTTGAAACTGACAAATAAATGTTCCGCTTTCCTTTATTAGATTGGGCTTTTTCTCGACTCAAGCCACGCTGCGCTCTCACTCCGCTACGCTCCGTTTGGGTCGTCTAACACGGGATAAAAGGTTCGGCACTCGGCTCTTGCCTCACCCAAATTTTTTTTCCGCTATGCTCCAGAAAAACTTCTTTTATCCCGAAAACATTAGGCGGCATATTTCCAAGTCTCTTTATTAAAATGAGGAACGAGTGAAAAATTTTCTTAATTTTAATGAGGGGAAATAAGGTGTTTTTTCCGCTATCGCTTTGAAAATGATTTATTGAGAAAAAAGAGTATAATTTAATAGATTTTATTACATAAAGATAATTATGGACAATTCTTTTGAAACAAGCTTTATACCCCAAACAATTGATAGAACTCCTTTTGCAGACACACCTGCTCAGAATTTTTTTACTGAGTGGTGCAGAATCAATGACTCTATTGTTCCAGAGTTTGTCTCAAGAGAAGAGTGGCAGAAAAGAGGAGTTCAAGGGATACTGGAGAAGAATGATCAGGGAAAACAAACGTTATTTCTGCCAAAAGATCTTCATCTATGGGAAATGATGGATGTTATCAAAACTGTAGATCACGATACTCTTGCCAGATATCCAGAAAAAAGAGCAGAACGAGCGAATCAAATACAGGAGCTTGGAACAATTTTTGAAAAAGCAGGACTGTATCTTTCGGGATATTCTCCAGATTTAGATGAAGGTAGCGGAAAACCAATTGCACAAGACATCGCCCAAGAGTTTTATAACTATGGCTTATCTTTGCAACACAAAGAGCAAGAGACGAAAGGCATACCTGGGGAATCATCTCTCACCGAAGAAGATAAAACAAAACTCGATGAATGGTTTTTAGGAAGAGATGCTTACCAGAAGAGAATAACAAGACTCGGAGAAAATCCAACCCAAGAACAAATCGAAGAAACAAGAAAAAAACTTCTGCAAGTATACTTCAAAGCTCTTGCCAGAGAAGGCTACAAAGCAGATGGAGAAAAACCATGGGAAACAACAGTCGGCCCAATGCAACACCTGCAAGATAAAACCAGAAGACAAATCACCAAAGCAGTAGAAACACCTGGAAGAGAAATGAAAACCGCAATTTTTAGAAGAGGGGTAGAAAAATTGGTGACGGGGATGAAAACCTCAAATTGGAGAGAGTCAATCCAAGAATTTCTCCAAGAGGGAGCTGATTTAGATTTAGCAACCAAAAAAGTGAAGTTATACAACGCTCTTGAAATACCCAGTTTACAACAAGAGCTTGCAGAAGTAAAAGAAACAGGTGATATTGCCAAGATTTCAGCCAAAGAACTGGAAATTGCCAAAAAAATCCAACAAGCAGTCAGTAGTTTTCCTTACAAAGCACAAGAAGGAGGTGATGGGAGCCCTAATCAACCTTCTAAAATGGTTGAAACTCAATTTATCAATTGTGTTGGTTCATCAATCTTAGGCGGTGGACTACTTGATGAGGTTGGTATCAAATACTTGCATGCGGATTTGCCAAAACATTCAGCAACGGTTTTGATTACCAGTGATGGAAAAGTATATTGGCAGGATTTTACACCTCGAAATGGAAGCAATGTTAATTATGTAGAGGTTTCATCTGACATGCTTGAGGGAGATATAGATCTTTCTGAACTAACTCATATCCAAGATAGTGGTTTGACTGTTGAATTTAAAAATTGGGAAATAAATAATAAAAAACTAAGAGTAACTCTATTTCGTCCTGAAATTGGCTTACAATGCCATATTCTCAATAATACGGGAAATGCTTTAAGCTATCTTGGCAGAAACAAAGAAGCGATTGAAGCCTACAGGCAAGCTATCAGTGTTGATCCAAAATATGCCCATTCTTACAACGGACTGGGAAATGCTTTGAACGATCTTGGCAGAAACAAAGAAGCGATTGAAGCCTATCAGCAATTTATAGAATTTTGGAATGGTGACGAATATTGGATAATAAGAGCAAAGCGCGAAATTGAAAAACTACAACAAGAATAAGGTGTTTTGGACTGTGGGCATTCACCCCTTTAATTCCCCTCTGCCCTTCGCCCAAAACGAAAATTTTTCACTCGAACAAATGATAAAAGAGACTTGGAAATACGCTAAAGCCACGT
>JAGYLK010000084.1 GCA_018401175.1 Candidatus Altimarinota bacterium | reverse complement strand
TGACTTTCTAATAAATTTTTTTCTTCTTCTCGTGCTGGTTTGAGTTCATATTCTTGAGTGAAATATTTGAAAAATTCAACAAGACGTACTCTTCTGTTGATATCAGAGTTTTTGTATTGGCTTTTGGTTGAGTCAATACCGTATTTTTTTATAAATCTGTTGAAAAATAATTTCTTTCCATTTTTTAATACCAAATATGGTTGACCATTTTTTGATTTTGGAAAAGACATTATTATTGTATATGCAAGCAGTTGAACTTCTGTTGTCCGCATTTATTTCATTCTTCTTTTCTTCACAAAGAATGCAATAGTTTGGCAGCTATTTTTATAGAAAACTTTAATAATGTCTCTTCCACCGTCGTACTTTTTCTACAGCAAAATTGAGCCAGTATTTCGGCGTGAGTGGGAGATCTTGTGCACGAAGATATTTTCGTTCTTCTCCTCCAAATCCGCGTTTGAATCGTGATAATCCTGCCCATGGATGTTCGCTTTTTTCACTCGGGGAAACGCCCCAGAAGTTGAATTCCTTACAGTCTCGTTTTTTCGCTTCTTTGATGGCCGTCCACAGAGTGGCATGTGCTCCAGGAATTTTACTCAATATGCTTGCTCCTTGATGATAATAAGCAGAGTGAGAATCAAAGAGAATTACAGAACTGGCAATGTTTTCTCTATTATGTGTGGCAGTAAAAATCTGGCAGTCATTGCCAAAAATCTCCATCTCCAGCTGTGTCGATTTTTGAGAAAAAGGAACAAACTTTTGTCGAGTAGCTGTTTGTTCATGGAGTGTCCAAAATTTTTCAAAATCTTGTTGTGTATTTCCTGCAGATATTTTTATTCCTGATTTTTCAATTCTTCGCACTTCATAACGTGTTGATTTCCGCATATTTTTCAAAATCTCATCCTCATCTTGTTTTATATCCAAAACCCATGTGCGATCTGGATTTATATGAAGTGGAGCGGGGACAAAATTATGTTTTTGAAATACTTCTTCGATTAATTCTGGGAGGAGTGGAGATATGCGAACAAAGTCACAGCATTCTCTTTTTCCAATTTTTTTTATTTCTTGCAACAGTATTGGTAAGACTTCGTCGATATGAGAAGAGAGGATTAATGGTCCATGAGCTCCATGAAGAAAGGTTCCTCGACGCGCAACTATTTTCTGACACTGTAGTATTCCGAGGAGTTTTTCTCCCTGGAAGGCACCGATGCGAAACGTTTTTTCTCCGAGTTTTTCACGAAATAAAGCAAAATTTCGACTCTGTAAAAAGGTTTTGGCTCCGGGAAAGGTTTCCCAAAATTGTTGAAGTTCTTCAGCTGAGATCGACTGGATTTTCAATGTCATTTTTTTTCCCGCGTAGTGTAGCAAAGATTCGTAGGAGTGAGAATTTTTTATTGAGTTCTGATTTTTCTATCACAATAAGAGAGAGTCCAAACAGTAACATTCCTGCTCCCATTAATTTTTGTGCCGGCATTGGTTCGTTGAGCAAGATCCATGTCCCCAAGAGGAGAATCACGGGTTGTGCAAGCGTAAGGAGATTTATGTGACCAATTCCCAAATATTTATGGGCTTCAAAATAACAGACACGTCCAACATATGCACCAAAAATTTGAGATCCAAAGAGAAAGAGGAGAATTGGTAAGGAGGGAACTTTCAGCGTTCCAGTAACGAGTGTCGTGAGAAAGAGAAAGAATGTCATAATGAGAATACGCCAGAAGGTAAATGAAATTCCTCGTAATTTTTGTCCCGATTTTTTTACCAAAAAACTCTGCATGGCGTACAGAAATCGCATAAGGATGACGATTCCGACGACCAAAAATGAAATTTCATTTGGAAGATTGGCGATGAGAAACAGTCCGCCAAGCGCTACAATCGCACCAATTATTGAGTGCATAGTGAATTTTTCTCCGAGAAAAACGGCTCCGAGAACAAGGGTTATCAATACATCAGATTTGCCGATGAGCCCAACGCTTCCTGCGCTGGCGAGTTGGAGAGACCAGGCCCAAAGAAGCACTCCCAGAGAGGTGAGAATCGAAATGGAGATGATGAGTTTTTTGTGATCATGCCATTCTTGTTGTGCGTGTTCTCTTTCTTTTTTTTGTGATCCAATGGTACTTGCCACCAGAATAGTGGCGCCCAAAAATCCCCAAAATATTGCATTTATCGGAGATATTTCTGGAGAAATTAAAAATACATGTTTTACGAGGATGTAGGCGATTGCAGAACAAATCGTATATCCCAAAATGAGAACAATACCAAATAGTGGGTGATTTGATCTCATTTTGTTTCAAAAAGGCTTGAAAATCGTTCGATATCAGTCAACGCGGTTCTTCGATTTGTGGGGAAGGTGATGTAATTCTTTATAAATTTCTCAGCATTTGGACATTGTCCGGGTTTATATCCAAATTTCTTCAGATCAACACCGCGTGGCGCAATAGGATCACCGTCCCATTCATTGAGATCAAATCCATTTTTTTGTGCGGTTTTCAAAAGAGTTTCCCGATCAATTCCTATAACAATGACGCGGAATGAATTTTCGGGGACGATGATTGTTGCTTTTGGAAAAATTTCAGAAAGTTTCCGTTTCCACACTGGCGCGAGTGCTTCTCGATGAGAAAGTTCACTCCTTCTTTGTCGAATCGCACGGGAAAGAATTTTTTGTTGTGTGAGAGCGAGTTTTGTTTCAGGAACATCATTCATGCCTGATTTTTCTCCTTTTGTTACAGCGCGGGGAAGAATTCCCGTTTTTGAAAAAATTCCCGCAATATATCGACCTCCATTTTTCCACCAGGGAAGAGAGAGAGCTAAAATAAGTGGTTGAAAAGCATGACGAAAAACCCACATTCGAGAAGGATTTTGGAGACACGCATTTTTAATTTTCTCACACCCCAGTGCATTGTCTCCCCAAAGAAGTGCTCCACCTGAGACGCAGGAGATATCTTTCTCTCGTCCGAAACTGAACAATTTATAATCGGATTGTGGTTGTCCGGGTTCAAACAAATGAGCGCCGTCTTCGACAAGAATAATATTGTTTGCTCGTGCGATTTGTAAAATTTTTGCCATATTTACTCGTTGTCCAAATGTGTGAGGCACGAGCAATAATCCGAGTTCTGAAACATGTTTTTCTACTTCTTTTACATCAAGAAGACCGGTCTCGTCGGTGTCAAGCCAGCAAATTTCCTTTCCTTTTGCCAAAAAAGGAGTTGCCATTACGGCGCAGCAAATGGCAGGAATTCCAACTTTTTTTCCATCAGGAACGATGTCAGCCAGAAGTCCCAAAAGAGTTCGTGCGGTTGAGGCAAGTTTGAAGTTTGTCGTTTCGAAATATGGTGAAAAATTTGTTTTGCTTACCATTGGCAAAATTCCACATCCCAAAGCGTACAGTGCATCACTGAATGTAAAATTTGGTCCCAGTTGATTCGAAACAAGTTTCATTCGTGGAGCATTGTAGCAGGTTGGAGTTATTTTGAGAAAAGAGAAAAGAATCAGAGGAAAATACTTTTTCATATATCCGAAAGAGGAGTACTCTGGTGGAGGTCTTAAAATTTTGACACATGCGAAAAATACCGGTGACAATGGCGACGCAACATCCTGATAATGCTGGAATTCCACCATTTGTGTCAGGACCGTTTGTCTCGACGGCAGAAGAGATTGGGGAATGTATGAAGTGTTTTCAAGAGTTGGGAGTACACGAATATATGTGGGATTGGGAAGGAAAATTTGTCGATGAAGCAGTAATGGATCGTTTGCTTTCCAAACATCATGAGTTTTTTAAAAATAATCAGATAGGAAAAGATGTATTTTTGACATTTCGAATTCCAAACATTTGGGAAGAAAAAGCACAGCATCGACTGCAACGAGCGTTTATGAATATGATTTCTGCAGAACATGCAGCCGAGAATTATGGAATGCATACGCCGCCATTGTTTGAAGTAATTTTACCAATGACCACTTCGGCAGATCAGTTAATTCAATTGCAAAAAATGTTTTCTCGTATTGCTGAGGCGACAGAAAATATTTTTGATATGAAATCAGTTTTAAAACACATTGAATTAATTCCGTTATTTGAAGAGATTGGAATCATTGCTCATTCAGATGAAATTTTGCAAAAATATGTGGATTTTTTACAGACAGAATATAACTATAAACCCGAATATTTGCGCGTCTTTATTGCTCGATCTGATCCGGCGATGAATGCCGGACTGGTGCCGACAATGATGACGATAAAAGAAGCTATTGCCAAATATCATGCTTTTGGTGATCGAAATGGAATAGAAATATATCCGTGGATTGGTGGGGGATCGCTCCCATTTCGTGGCGCTATTAATCCAGAAAACATACGAGAGGTGATTGATGAGTACAAAGGAACTGCTTCTGTAACAATTCAGAGTGCTTTTCGTACAGATTATCCGATCGAAGATGTCAAAACAGCGATTGATCTTTTAAATTTGGAAATTCCGAAAAACAGAAAGCAGTATCTTCGCGTGACAGCAGAAGAGTGCCAACAGATTGAGAAATTTGGGCAAGATGCGGGAAAAATTTTCAAATCTACGATCGAGGAAATCGCGGATACGATTAATTTTGTTGCAGCAAAATTACCGAGTCATCGTGAGCGAGTACAACATGTTGGTCTTTTTGGTTATTCTCGTGGAGTAGGGAAGGTGACGTTACCAAGAGCTATTAAGTTCACGGGGGCATTGTATTCATTGGGAATTCCACCCGAGTTTATCAGTACGGGGCGTGTGTTGCGTCTGGCAGAGCAAGAAGGAATTTTGCCACTCGTGAAGAAGCTATATGTAAATTTGAAGCGGGATATGGTACATGCGGGGAAATATCTCAACAAAGAAAATTTAGATTTATTCTGTGAAACAAATCCAGAATGGAAGCCGATTCGAGAAGATATACGAGAAATTGAGAAAATTCTAAATATCGAACTTGGTCCAGAAACAGATGCTCATTATGTGCATCGAAATTTCACATCGAATATTTATCGACGCTCTAAAATGGGTACAGATTTTTCTTCTGATATTCTAGAAGCGGCAAAATTAAGAAAAAGTTTGGGATAAAATATTTTGAATGCCTCTATTTTTATTTGCTTGAGAATGAAAAAACAGTTAAATACCGATGTTTTGAAAATAAAATTTATGTTTCAGCGAAAAAACGGGTTCATTGTGCCGCTCCTCCTTTTGGCGATTTCCCTTACAGGATGTGGGGATTCGAACGTTCCGAGAGAAGAATCAGTACCAGAAAAAGTAACGGTTGATATAGGAGGAGATACTACACCACAAATGGAAGGGGATAGGAATGAAGAGTTGGTGTATTATGGAGAGCCGGAATTGACCAATCCTCGAGAATTATTCGCAACTATTGATAAGGATGGAGTGCTTTTTCCTCGAGAATTTCATGCCAAAAAAGGAGATTATGTATTATTGAACATTACCAATAACAGCAAAGAAGAGCATGCAATTATTCTTCCTGCGTATGGGTGGCGTACGATTTTACACAAAGGAATGGAGACGGAGTTTGGATTTCGTGCCAAGGAGACAGGAGTGTTTCCCTTTCATTGTTCAGAATATTGTACGCAAAAAGAGCACCATATTCAGGGAGTTATTTATGTGGAG
>JAGYLK010000083.1 GCA_018401175.1 Candidatus Altimarinota bacterium | reverse complement strand
TCCCAACGTTCCATTGACCCAACGTCGCTCGGAATCATTATTAATAAACATCACTTGCGCGCCAACTTTTACGGTAATCATTGGATCATTTGGATGCAACGATTTCGTAAGCTTTCCTTTTGCTTTCGCAATAAATTCAAGCCCGGGCTTGGAAATCTGCTCCAGCTTCGCCATGTTTATCTGATGCGCATCAGCATTCGTCGTCATCAGATGAATGAAGGAATCCGCATCATCAGGAACAAAATCCTCATTCACTCGCTGATTTAAAATACTCAACTCTTCCTCAGTCGCAGAATTATCGCGCACTGCATTCAAAACACGAATAAAATCTTCATCGGTCTGACGATAGATTTCATCCAACTCAATCCGTTCCATACGAAACGGTTCGGTGAGCAAATTCCGAGATCGAAATACATTGGCAGAGAAAAAATAAGGCGATTCATATTCGGAATAAAATCGTTGTTTATCGGCATTTGTTACCACCGGTGGCAGCTGAAACAAATCACCAAAAAATATCATCTGTACTCCGCCAAATGGTTCTTCGCTCATTCGTGATCGTCGCAAAAATATATCAATCGCATCGAGCAAATCTGAACGCACCATCGAAATTTCATCTATCAAAATCGTTTTTATACTTCCATATTTTTTTCGTTCCTTATCATCAATTCTCATATTTGTCGCCTCATCCAATTCGAACCCGGGCTTGAGTTTGAAAAAAGAATGAATTGTTTCACCACGAACATTAATTGCTGCCACACCAGTCGGAGCGAGCACAATCATTTTTTTATCCGCCGTCATTCGCATATGCTCAAGCAACGTTGATTTTCCTGTCCCTGCTTTTCCGGTGATAAATAAATTCTTATTCGGATTCTTCACGAGCTCAATCGCACGCTTTGCTTCAGGAGAAAATTCAAAATTCATTTCCATCCCGCAGAGTGTAACGGATATTGGAGATAATGAAATGCATACAGTTTCAGTCACTATAAAAAATTTTGACACAATATGTATGATAATATAGTATTATTTTGTAATATAATAATAATATTTATGACTACTGTTTCAGTACCGCTTCCAGATGATTTATTACAGGGAATCAAGCAATTGGTTCAACTTGGAAATGCGTCGAACAATGCTGATGCTATTCGAAAGGCAATTAAAAAATATCTTGATGATCAAGCCGTAGAAATGGTCTTAGCCGCACAAAAAGAACCGTCTTTGTCAGGAGATTTGGATGATCTGGCCGCCCAACTCTAATGAAAGTTCTCTACAAACCAACTTTTGTGAGACAATACAAAAAACTTCCAAAGGAATTACAGACGGAGATAAAAGAAAAAATAGCGCTATTTCAAGAAAACTCCCAGCATGCTTTTTTGAAAACACATAAACTCAAGGGGAAATTAAAAGATTGTTTTAGTTTTTCAGTGAATTATGAGTATCGAATCATTTTTGAATATGAAGGAGATTCTGCTGTTTTGCTCAGTGTTGGAAATCACAGTGTGTATAAGTAATTCTTGTTCCGTAGACTGTAACAAATATTGGAGATAATGAAATGCATACAAAAAAAGATATTCCAATTATTGTTGCATTTGTACCGGATCTTACAAAGTTGTCCCTTACGAGAAGCAACTGTTCTCAATTGCAGAAGACTTCGTAAACGAGAGCCCGC
Organism: Candidatus Altimarinota bacterium; assembly: GCA_018401175.1. Taxonomy (GTDB): domain Bacteria; phylum Patescibacteriota; class Gracilibacteria; order UBA4473; family UBA4473; genus M50B91. The sequence continues at coordinate 2,875 of JAGYLK010000083.1, read as the reverse complement.
GAATTGCGGGTCGAGGGAGAAGTCGAGGCATTTTGAGAATTGCGACGAGTACCGGGACGAGAGTTTTTGGTTCTTTTTGATCGACGCAAAAAGAACGAAAAAAATAAACCGATTCCCAATCAATTCCGGGATGACGAACGCAGATTCCTACTTTCCCAAGAATGACATTTAACCTCTGTTCCGCTTTCGATCCAACTCACTCAAAAACTTCTTCCGCAAACGAATATTCCCTGGCGTAACCTCCACATACTCATCCTCTTTGATGTACTCCAAAGCTTTTTCCAACGTAACCAGAATTGGCGGAACCAGATTAATCGCATCGTCAGCTCCAGACGAACGAACGTTGGTCAACTGCTTTCCTTTGATTGGATTTACCGTTAAATCAGAACCCTGATTGTGCTCCCCAATAATCATTCCCTCGTAAATCTTCACCGCCGGATTGATAAAAATCGGACCGCGCTCCTGCAACTTCCACAAAGAATACGCCGTAGTTTCTCCTGTTTCACCAGAAATTAATGAACCAACCTGACGTTTTTCAATTTTTCCAACATGTGGTCCCATGTGTGAAAAAGAACTAAACATTGTCCCCTCTCCTTTGGTCAAGATAATAAAATTAGAACGAATCCCCAACAATCCTCGTGCAGGAATTACAAATTCCAACATCGTTGTTCCATTTTCAGTAACCATGTTGGTCATCTCGCCTTTTCGTTTGGAAAGAAGTTCTACAATTTTTCCAGAAATCTCCTCTGGAACGTTCACGACCACGTTCTCCATTGGTTCATGAACCACTCCATCAATCTCTCGCAACACCACTTCTGGTTGAGAGACCTGAAGCTCAAACCCTTCACGACGCATTGTTTCGATCAACACCGCCAAGTGCATTTCTCCCCGACCCAAAACCTTCATTTTGTCTGAGTTTTCCCCGAACTCAAGATGCAGTCCAACATTGGTTTCCAACTCTTTTTCAAGACGATCGCGAATCTGACGCGATGTTACAAATTTCCCTTCCCGACCCGCAAACGGAGAGTCATTTACCATGAAATACATGGCTAAAGATGGCGGATCAACTCGGATTGCTGGTAATGGTTCTGAATCTGGAGAAGAAGCGATTGTTTCTCCGACAAAAATATCTGCAATACCCGCTATCGCAACGATGTCTCCCGCTGCCACTTCCGGGACTTCTATTCGCTTTAGACCACGAAACGTAAAGAGTTTTGAAATCTTTCCCGATCGTTTTTTTCCTTCTGGTGTCAAAATAGAAACCTGCTGATTTACTTTCATTGTTCCTTCATGCACACGACCAACGGCAATTCGACCCAAAAAGTTATCATACGACAACGTTGCTGGTTGCATTCGAAATGGTGCTTCTCTGTTTTGTTTGGCTTCTGGGACGTGTTCAAGGATGAAGTCTAACAGCGGCGTGATATCTTTCTTTTCATCTGTTAATTTTCGAATTGCCACTCCTTCACGTGCAATCGTGTACATATAGGGAAAATCCAATTGTGTATCGGTCGCTCCGAGTTTTACGAACAAATCAAAAACCTGATCCACGACCCATTCTGGACGTGCCGCTGGTTTATCAATTTTGTTGATAACGACCAACACCTTTTTTCCTTGTTCCAAAGATTTTTTCAACACAAATTTGGTCTGCGGCATTGGACCTTCGTACGCATCAACGACCAAAACGGTAACATCGACGGTTTTCAATACTCGTTCCACTTCAGAACCAAAATCAGCGTGCCCTGGCGTATCTACCAAATTAATTTTCGTTCCTTTATATTCAATCGCCGCATTTTTTGCATAAATAGTAATACCTCGTTCACGTTCCTGATCGTTAGAATCCATAACACATGTCACTATTTCTTCATGTTCAGAAAATGCACCTCCCGCTTTCAAAAGAGCGTCCATTAATGTTGTTTTCCCATGATCAACGTGAGCAATGATAGCGATGTTGCGAATTTCCATTCTCTAAAGTTATATCCTTCCTGTCCTTAGAATTTTGAGCAAAGAAGGAATCCTTCAGTTTATAGGCGATTTCAAAGAATTGTCAATCACATATTACAAATCCCGCGTCAAGATCTTTTTCCTTTTTCACAAAAAAAACACCCCCCGAAGGAGGCGTCTTTTATTGAGTCTTGAAAGAAAATTAGTAACGACGTGGTGCGTCATTTTTTGGTCGAGCCACATTAACGAAGATTGTTCGTCCTTTGAGCTCTTTTTCGTGCCACATAGCAATAGCTGCCTGTGCCATTTCATCAGTTTCCATTTCTACGAAACCAAATCCTCGAGGACGTCCTGTCTCGCGATCGGTGACGATTTGTGCTGAAGTAACTGTACCAGCCTCAGCAAATGCTGCTTCCAAGTCATCACTTGTTACACTGTATGGAAGATTTCCAATGAACAATTTTTTACCGTTTTCCATTTTTTAAAATTAAGAATTAATGGATGAATGACGCAGACTCACTGTTTCTAGAGAGCCTTCACACACCCGAGAAATTCCTGTAAGCGACAATTCGGGAGGCATTATAGCTCTATAATGGAGAAAAACGCAAGTTTTTTTCAAAAAATATTCCAAAAAACTCTCTTCTACGAAAGAATAAATTTCGATTCCTCTCTTCCTTTTGTTTTCAGAAATAGTCTTGAGCCAATCCTTCTTTTGTGCTAGCGTCAAACTAGACGAGAAGCGTTGAAAATTATCATGAAGCGAACAGTATTTAAAAAAGTTGAGAAAATGAAAGAAAAAGCTACAAACGTAGTTATTAATGCCTATAAGAAAAAATCACAGGAGTATTCTTTTCGTTTTTTCAAGCATCCTGTTTTTTTATTTTTTTCTTTCTTGGGTACTACCATATTTTTTCTTCCTCTTTTTTTTCTT
>JAGYLK010000082.1 GCA_018401175.1 Candidatus Altimarinota bacterium | reverse complement strand
AAACCAGTTGTGGATTTATTTGTCATGAGTCATTGTCCATTTGGAACACAGATGGAAAAGGGCGTGCTCCCCGTAGTAAAGCAATTGGGGGATACGATTGATTTCAACTTGAAATTTGTAAACTACGCCATGCACGGAGAAAAAGAAGTAAAAGAGCAGTTGAATCAGTACTGTATCGAGAAAGATCAGAACGAAAAATTTTTGCCATACCTCGAATGTTTCCTTGGAACAGACGGAGGAGATACAGCAGGAGAAACTTGTTTAGCTGAGACAAAAATTAACCGAACGGCTCTTTCTTCTTGTGCAGAAGCAGCTGATGAGGAATTCAGCATTATGGCAAATCTCGAGGACAAAGCAGGATGGCTCAATGGTCGATTCCCAAAATTTATGACGCATAACGACGAAAATGTGCAGTATGGAGTACAGGGATCTCCTTCCTTGGTTATCAATGGAGCAAAGGTGAATTCGGGACGAGATTCAGCAAGCATTTTGAATCTTGTTTGTTCGTCATTTGAAACACAACCAGAAGCCTGTACGGCAGAACTTTCTGCAACAGCACCGGCACCAGGATTCGGATGGGAAGGAACGGGAGCAAATTCAGACGCAAGTTGCGGATAATTGGTTTCTCTTTTTATTAAATATTCAACGGGCCACGCATTGCGCGGCTCGTTGTTTTTTTCTTTGAAATTCGTACACTATCTCATGAAAATATGAAGAAAAAAAATACTCTTACCGTTCTTCGCCTTTCTGTTCCAAAGCTGAACGAACGGGGACCGGTTGCGTTTGAGCAAATTTTGGCGAGTTTGCATGGGTTGATTTTGCGTTCTATGCGAAATGCAAAAAAAGAATCTGTGAGTTTTGAAATAGTGAATATTGACGGAATGATTCATTTTTATGTTGCCATTCCGGCGCATTTGCGCACCCTTGTTTCTTCTCAAATTTTTGCTCAATATCCAGCGATTGAAATCGAAATTATTCCTAACTTTTTTACACAAAAGCTTATTGCGAATAAAAAAGTATTGGTTACTTCGCTTGAACCAAGTGAGCCATGGGTGTTTCCATTCAAACGATATACGCAATTTGACGACAGTTCGGCGCGGACATTTGAAGATCCTCTTGGCGCCATTACTTCTGCTATTTCGAGCCTTCATGCCCGAGGAGATGCTGCCATATTGCAGTGGGTTGTTGCGCCAGTAGATAAGCGATGGAATGAAGTAGCGCAAAAAACGCTTCGTCGATTTTTTCGTACAGGAGCCTGGCAGTGGAAATGGTTTCGAAAATTGTATCAGTGGGCCCGACTCTCTCCGAATCGATCGACACGATTGTGGAGAATGCCTGTGCGATTTTTACTCCATGTATTTTTTCTTTGGGGATCCCGATCTCTTTCAGCAGATGTTTCTCGAGATTCTTCAGAGGACACAGAAGGAGAAGTAGATGAGAGAACTTCTTCGGGGAAACACGATAGAGAAACTGTTTATGGGGCATCGTATGACAAAGTTTCGCGTCAGGCCTTTGCCGTAAATATCCGAGCGGCATATATTCATTCAGATGAGGAAGAGTTACACGCAGAAGCAAAGTTGAGAGAAATCGCGGGGACGTTTCAACAATTTTCTCAGCCACAATTAAACTATTTTGATATTCGTCGAACGCAGCGAGGGAGAGATTCCAATACATTTCGTGCAATCGTTTCTCGTCGCCTTGATAATCCATTTGTTCTTTCTCAAGAGGAATTGGCAACGATGTTTCATTTGCCGACAAAAAGTGTTTCTACGGCTCGAATTCAGTGGGTAAATGCGCCAAAGCTTGAGCCACCAGCAAATTTGCCAGGAAATAATGAAAAAGACGTAACCCTGATTGGGAAAACAAATTTCCGTCTTCAGCGAGAGGAATATGGGATTCGTCCGGATGATCGACGTCGACATGTGTATGTAATTGGAAAGACCGGAATGGGGAAATCGACAATCATGGAGAACATGATTTATTCCGATATTATGGCGGGGAAAGGAGTTGCGGTGATTGATCCGCATGGAGATTTGGCCGAGGCGGTGATGCAATTTGTGCCCAAACATCGGACAAATGATGTCATTCTTTTTGACCCAGCAGATCGAGAGTTTCCGGTGGCGTTCAATCTTCTCGAAGGAAAAAATCCAGAACAACGCGGGCTCGTTGCCTCGGGTTTAATTGGGGTAATTAAGAAATTGAACATTGATTCTTGGGGACCACGATTGGAACACTTTTTGCGCAATACGGTACTTGCTCTCGTAGAGGCCCCTGATACCACCATGCTGGGAATTACGCGTATGCTTGTAGACAAAGACTATCGCTACAAGATTTTGCACTATGTAGAAGATCCGATGGTGAAGAGCTCTTATCTATGCGTTCGGTTATTGACTCTTTAAAAGAAGAGATAGAATTTTCGCACTTTCAAGAATTAAAAAAAATTAAAGAATACAATGAAA
>JAGYLK010000081.1 GCA_018401175.1 Candidatus Altimarinota bacterium | reverse complement strand
ATTCCCGCCACGCGCTCCAGCAGAAAGTTAAAGCACCCTTGTGGGTGTTTTTTTGTAGTTTGAAGTCTAAATCTTAAGTCCCGACTTGTCGGGACACATCTTCCCGCAACGCGCTCTTCTCTTTTACAAACCATCATAATCCCCACTTTTCCTCAAATCCATCAAACCGATCCTCCAAAATCGCCTGACGCATTTCCTTCATGAAGTTTTGGATAAAATGAACATTGTGATACGTCGCCAAACGAATGCTCAGAAACTCATTCGCTCGAAATAAATAATGAATATACGCCCGAGAATAATTTTTACACACTTCACAGGTACAATTGACATCAATCGGATTTTGATCCTCTCGAAATGGTGCATTTGTTATACGAATTTTTTTGTCTGACGATTCCGAACAAAACAACAACCCATGTCGCGCATTCCTCGTCGGCGTCACACAATCAAACGTATCTACTCCTCGCTTCACTCCGGCAATCAAATCGTCCAAATCCCCTATTCCCAATAAATGAACCGGTTTCTCTGGAGACAATCGCTGCATCACCATCTCTACTACTTCATACATCTGCGGCTTATCTTTTCCCAAACTTCCTCCAATACAAATCCCCGGCGTATTCGCCTGTTCAATAAAGTCCGTTGAAATGGTTCGCAAATCTTCATACACACCTCCTTGTATAATCCCGTATAATGCTTGTGAAGAGTGTAATTTTTTGTGCTCTGCAATACACCGATCGAGCCATCGATGCGTCATTTCCATAGATTGACGTGTGTAATTTTTATCCACGTGAAAGGGCGTACATTCGTCAAACACCGCAATCATATCTGCTCCCAATTTGTGTTGAATTTGAATTGAAGATTCAGGCGTGAGCATTTTGTGACTTCCATCCAAATAGGATTGAAATCGAACCCCTTCTTCTGAAATCTTTAGAACGCGACTTCGAGAATGACGTTTTTCGCTACTTTTAATTTCATCGGCAACGGTCCCATGTCCCATAGAAAACACCTGAAATCCACCAGAATCTGTAAACATCGGGCCATCCCAATGCATAAAATTATGCAGTCCTCCCATTTTGGCGACTAAATCTTCTCCCGGATACAAATGAAGATGATACGTATTACAGAGAACACATCCCACGCCCACCTTCTTCAAGTCTTCTGTGGAAAGAGTCTTCACGGTTGCTTTTGTCCCCACTGTCATCAAGCAAGGCGTTTCTAAATCCCCATGCAATGTGTGAATCACTCCCGCACGTGCGCGTGAGTTCGCATCTTTTTTCTGAATCGTAAAAAACTCAGTCATGCTTTGGGATCAAACGAGACAAATAGAGAAACGGTGTATCCAAAAGTGCCACCAAAATTTTGAAAATATAAGCAAACAGAATAATTTCTCCCACAATACTCCAATCGAAAATCCCAAAAAGCGCTGCTATAAAAGTAAAAGTAATCGTATCAACGAGTTGCGAAAAAAATGTTGAGGCATTATTGCGAACCCACAATAATCGAGAACCTGTTTTCTTATGGATCCAGTCATAAATATGGACATCCAAAATATTAGAAATAAGAAATGCCGATAAACTCGCAACAACAATCCCCCACGCCGGAGCAAAGATCGTTGTCAAAGCTGATTGAACAGCTTCTGCTCCCTCAAGTGCCAGATTCGTTTCCAAATGAAGATAAAACTGCGATGCCATGAAATAAATAAGGAGTGAAAGAAATCCGATACGAACGGCCTTGAGCGCCTCTTTTTTTCCATAATGTTCGGCAAGTAAATCCGTACAGAAAAAAATACATCCATACAAAATATTGCCTCCATACGTAGTGAGTCCAAAAATTTCAAACGGTTTCAATACAAAAATATTCATCAATATTGCCAATGCGGCAATAATTCCATAAATATAGGCTTTCCCCATACGAAATGCGCCCAAAACAAGGAGGATCAGGAAGAAAAAGAAACCGAAAAAATACAATTCATTCATCCTGCAAAAAGTAGCGATATTTGAAGAAAAATCAAAGAAATAAAGGGTCTCTGGGTCAAACGACAGAATTCCCTTATTGTATCGGAAGAATATTTTAACGTCCTCATTTATTCTCCCTCCGGAATTTCTTTATGAAAAAACAATGTACTGTGATATAAACTTCCAAGTTTACACTCCCCTCTTCACGCAATGGAACATTTTTTTCAGCCTCTCATTATGTCTTTTCGCGAGGGACTTGAAGCATTTCTTGTTATTGTAATCCTTTTGAAATTTTTGGAGAAAACAAATAACAACTCGCTAAGAAAACATGTATGGAAGGGATCTTTTATGGGAGTAATTCTTTCTTTTTTTCTAGGAATAATTCTGTTTTTTCTTTCCCATTCCCTCGGAGGAATCTCTCATGTTTCCAAATTATGGGAAAGTTCCGTAGGCGTTATTGCGGTGCTCCTCGTTACAACATTTATTTATTGGATGATTACTCATGGGAAACAAATTAAAAAACATATCGAAGAACAAGCCTTATTAAATCTCTCCACAAAAGGAATATTCCTTTTGTCATTATGTATGATCACTCGAGAAGGAGCAGAAATTGCCCTCTTTTCTTTTGCCGGAAAATACGCCGTTCTTCCAATTCTCACCGGAATAACGTTATCTGCTATTGTTGCCGTTCTTCTTTATTATTCATTAATAAAAGTGAATCTTCAGACAATATTTTCTATTACCCTTGCCTATCTCATCCTCCAAGCAGGATTTCTCCTCGGATATAGTATTCATGAAGGACTTTCTGCTCTCAAAGAAATGAATGTCCTTGAGCCAACAAACATCCTCTATAGCAGACTGTTCGACCTCTCTGATACAATCTTCTATCACAAAGAGGGCATTTTAGGTGTGCCGCTCTATATACTCTTTGGTTGGTATTCTAAACCGGAGTGGATTCAATTCATCGCACAATATAGCTACACGGCGGCGTGTTTTTTCTATTGGTGTAAGACCACAAATACAACCGCGTCATAAAACTACTTTAATACTCCCAACCATTCTTTTTTATGTTCCAATGCATTCGCGGCGGCCGCTGTTTGCGCTTCTTTTTTGGAACCACCAATCCCTTTTCCGACTAAGTTTTCATTGATATATGCTCCCATTTCAAACTTCTTCTCATGATCTTTTCCTTCTTCAAGCAATACCTCATAATAAGGCGTAAACCCCAATGTTCCCTGAGACAACTCCTGAAATTCCGATTTGGCATCACGATGCGATCCCGTACGAAGAATTTCTTCCACATCCATCAAAACCCATTCACTAATAAATTTTTGAACCGCCTCCATTCCTTGTGTTTTGTAAACTGCTCCAATAAAAGCTTCCACCACATTCGCCAACAAATAATCTTTGTCTGCTCCTCCAGAACGAGATTCTCCTGCAGACAAAATCAAATGCTCCCCAAAATGAAGTTTCCGAGCGACTTTTGCTAAATTTTGACCACACACAAGCGCCGAACGAATATTTGTTAATTCCCCCTCTTGCTTCTCTGGAAAACGATTAAAAAGCGCTTCTGTCGTCACGAGCTCCAAAACTGCATCTCCCAGAAACTCCAATCGTTCATTATGATGATTGCGATCTCCTTTTTCATTTACGGCAGAACGATGCGTAAATGCTTCTACAAAAACAGGCTCAAACTCAGGAAAATATTCAAGACCGAGAACTTTTAACAGACGTTTCATCTCGTTAATTTTCCTCTGAATTCGGTTTCCCGTCAACCGGTAAACTTTTTCGGAATGAATCTAACACTGCATTAATGAATCCCGCAGACTTTTCCTCAGCGAATAATTTGGCGAGCTCTATATACTCGTTAATCACAACTACAGGAGGCGTTCCCAAAAACTTCATCTCGGATAATCCCAATACCAAGAGGGACTTATTAATTGGTGCAATTTTTTCAAGCGGAAAATCTGGTGCAAACACTCGAATAACCACTTTTATTTTCCCTAAATTTTCAACTGCCGTTTTTACTAATTCTGTCGCAAATTCATCTTTTCGTACGGTTTCTATTTCCGGAGATGGTTCCTCCAGATTCGTTTTCATTCGTGTTTCCACACAATTCAAAACATGAGACAAACATTCTTTCCAATTACTCCCATCACCGTGTTCGAGAAAAGAAAAAAGCGCCTCAACTGCCCAGATTCTACTCTGCCGCCGAGCTTCACTTTTTTTCATAAACGAATTGAGAAAGAAGAAATATTCCGCACAACGGAATTATGCCTGAATTTCCTGAGAAGGAACGTTTTTCTTTTGCGAAACATCAAAGATTTTTTTATCTCCGTACCATCCACATTCCTGACAAGCAAAATGTCGACGCTTTGTCGCTCCACATTTCTTACAAGTATCAAGCACTAGCTCATCCTGCATACGCTGACGCGCATTTCGTACGTACGTTCCGTGTCGTGACCCAGTTGAACTTGGACACTGTTTCTTCGAAGGGGTAGGTTTTTTTGACATCTGCTATAAAAATTATGCGGCTGCTTTTTTTTGTTGACGTTTAAATCGTTCCACTCGACCAGAAGTATCGACCAATTTTTGTTTTCCAGTAAAAAATGGATGACTCGCACTCGAGACATCTAATTGGACAACATAATGATCTACTCCTTTTACTTTCTCTACTTCCTCAGAAGTAACCGTAGAAAGAGCAATAAAATCCTTTCCCGCACTTGCGTCACGGAAAATTACTGGATGCTGTTTTGGATGAATATCTTTTTTCATATTTTGAGGCGTTCTATGCACAAAAATGCGCGCGAATTCTACGAGTTCCAGACCTGTTGTCAAATTTTTTAATGAAGTTTTTCAAAAGTTTAAAGGGAAAAAAGTCAAAGGGTTGAAAATATTTGCAGTGTGTAGTTTGAAGTTTGAGGTTTGGAGTCTGTCGTTTGCACAAGGAAAAAGACGGCCCCCACCGTCTTCCCCCCACGAAGCGTCCCCTTCTATATCAATGATCTACTGGCGTCGACGGCGAGAAAAAGCCATCAACCCAAATCCCAGAGCTGCAATTCCAACAAAAATACCTGCTGGTCCTGTGCTTGGAAGTAATGGGGCAGAAGCATGCAAAGCACCTCCCGTTCCCCCACCGGATACTCCCTCCTCACCGGCTACCTGTACCTCTCCTTGTTCAGCGTTTATGGCAACGGGATTTTCCCATGTCCAAATTTTTCCTCGAACATCATTTAATTGTTTTTTCAGTGCCGCAAAAGCGGTTTCATTTGCCTCAGCATCTTCCAAATTCGCATTTCGAGAAGCAACCGTCGCATTACGTCGCAAGGCTTCCCGCAATTCATTTCCCATTAAATTTTCTGTATTTGTTTCTGTTCGCTGTACATTACTCCCCGTATAACGAATGTACCCCTGTCTTGCTGGGCCAGCTAATAATCCTGTTTCTCCTGTTCGTTTTACCGTTGCTCCTTCAATATTCACATTATCTGTTGCGTAAATTTGTATTGCTGTATCATCACCACTGGCTACACATCTCGTCATATCATCATTAAATAGAAACCCCCTATCACAGGTCAACGGACAATATGGCGGATTTCCAATCGTACCATTTGATATCTCTGTAACAACACAACGATCGAATTTTTCACGAACCAATGTTATTTCGTTTATCGAAGACGCATCTACGACACATAACTGATTCTGAACTATACAAAAATCATCTTCTCCTATTTTTTGGAGCGTATCACCAGATTTTATTGCGATCCATATTTTTGTGAATTCTGGAACATTAACGGGTAAAACCAGGGTTGCAGAAGGCGAAAACTTAAATGTTTCATTTCCGAGTCCCAATCCATATGTTTCCAAAGGAACCAATTCGCTGTTCATATGATTCCCCGCAACAGTAAATTCAATATCCTTAGCAGCGACAAGACGTCCTCTCACTGGAGACGTCAATTCTCCTGCCCACCATGTTTTCTTCGCAGACTCGTCCCACTTCCGTTCACTCGAAACCTTCGTCCCTCCCCAAACAATAACACGCAACATCCCTCCATCTCCTCGTGCACCGACAGTAACTGAACCCATCCCATCAACCGTTACCGAACTTGTCCCCGTCGTCGCATTTAGATCAGTTGGGTATTCTATTCCAGAAATCTTCACTCCTTCATAGAAAAATAAATCCTCAACGACCTCCCCCGATATCGTCTCTGTTGCAAAACAAATTGAAAAAAATCCTATTGAAATACTAAGACACAGAGTTGTGAGACGGGTTATGTTCCAATTCATTTTTAAACGAGGGATTAATACTCTTGAATTTAAACAACTTTTGTGCCCACGTTCAACTTTTTTGCTCAAAACTGGGTAGATTTTTTATACAAACTATGTTTTTTGTAGAATTGCGAACTGTTTTTATTTGCGATACTATTTCTGTAATGAAAAAATTAATGATTCTCGCGCTTCTTTTTACAAATACTGTCGCCGCAGAAATACTTACCTGTCCTCGTTCAGATCAATATCAAGAAAAAATACAAGAAAACCAAGAATCCCCCTTTTCTCGATCATGGTGTAAAAGCGATCGATTCGCAGAGGGAGCCAATTCCCTTTTTGAATTTGAAGTACAAGAATATCAAACAAAAAACCTTACTCCTCTTCTCCAAGATAATATTCATGATATGAAATGGCTGATACAAAAATCAACACAAGACTTACGAGAACATGCTTTTTGTTTGGAACTTATCTGCCAAACACTCCAAAACAATTGTTCGGACAACCAAAACTATACTACCGAAAAAGAACAGCGAAATTGGTGTGAAACGCGAGCAACGGAATTTGGAAAAATCGAACAAGAAAAAACGCGACAAGTCATTCTTGAAAATCAACAACGCAAGTCGCGCAGCAATTTGAGAGAAAAAATGCGTGCCATAGAAGTACGAACCTCCAATCTTTTTATCCCCCTGCTTCAGAAATTCATAAGCCAATATCAATGGTTTACGGAAAAAACTCCTACATTTGTACAAAATCCGTTGTAAAGGCGCCAGTCTTGAGTCTTCAGTCTACAAACTTCAAAGAATCAAAGAAAGATCCTCCTCTCTTTGGGAGATTTACGTGTATAAAAAGGTTCTCTCGTGGAGAGAATAAATCACGTTTTTCCGTTTGACACCACAGCGACAAACCACGAAAATTCGAACGTGCGCCTTTAATTCCCCCTTACCCCATTTTGTATGAAAAAAATGCTCTCCGATCTCGGTCATAATGTTGCTATTATTGGAACCCAGTGGGGAGATGAAGGAAAAGGAAAACTCGTTGATTCTGTCTCTGGATCATTTGATATCGTCTGTCGATTCTCCGGTGGAGCAAATGCAGGACACACGATTGTTGTAGATGGAAAAAAATTCGTATTCCACCTATTGCCCAGTGGGATGCTTCATGAAGAAACCGTCGGCGTCATTGGAAATGGAACGGTTGTCGATCTTCCGGGAATGCTTGAAGAACTCAAACAATTGAGTGATGCGGGGCTGGGAAATGTGGGCGAGCGAGTAAAAATATCTTTTCGGGCACATATTTTATTAGACTATCACAAAAAAATAGACCAGGAATTGGAAAAAAGAAAAGGTGACCGAAAAATAGGAACCACGGGACGAGGAATTGGTCCGGCGTATGCGGACAAAACTGCTCGTATCGGTATTCGATGTGAAGATCTACTCGATATCGAATTATTGGAAGAAAAAATAAAACAAAATTGTGCCTTTCATTCAAAGAACTATGATCTCGAACTTCAGCCAGCAGAGGAGCTGGAAAAACTGCTCTCCGTTCGAGAACAAATAAAACCTCTTCTCTGTGATACTCGAAAATTTTTGCACGATGAAATGAAAAAGGGAAAAACAATTCTCTTCGAAGGAGCGCAAGCACATCAACTCGATCTCGACCATGGAACATATCCATTCGTAACCAGTTCCCCGGTGTCAATTGGAGGAATCTGCACTGGACTCGGTGTCCCTCCACAAAAAATTGATGGTGTCATCGGAATTGCCAAAGCCTATTGTACTCGTGTAGGAGAAGGACCTTTTCCTACCGAACTCGAAGATGAAAATGGCGAGTTCCTACGAAAAAATGGATTTGAATTTGGAGCAACAACAGGAAGACCTCGTCGTTGCGGATGGTTTGATGCTGTCGCTACCAAGAATTCAATTGAAACCGCCGGGATCGACATAATTAATCTTACAAAACTCGATGTTCTTTCCGGAATGAAGGAGCTCAAAGTGGCTACAAAATACATCTTGGATGGAAAAGAAATTTTCAATGTCCCTACAACAAAGAAGAATTTCAAAAAACTCGAAATTGAATATAAAACATTTCCTGGATGGACAGAAGACTTATCAAATATTCGTTCATTTGATGAACTTCCTGAAAATGCAAAAACATATGTCCTCGCTCTTGAAGAAATGATCGAATGTCCTATTCGTGCCATTGGAGTAGGAGCAGACCGGGATGCATTAATTTTTCGTTAATTTTCTAAAATTGTTTCCACATTTTGTCCAGACATTTCTGAACTTTTTGTTTGCTCTGGGGAAAAAGTTTTGCTACAAAAATATTCGTGCGTCGAAGTTATGCACATTCCCCCACCCCCCTTTTTA
>JAGYLK010000080.1 GCA_018401175.1 Candidatus Altimarinota bacterium | reverse complement strand
TTTTCACTTCCAATCAGACGAACACCGAGTCCGGCAAGAATTTCAGAAAGTTGTAATTCTTTTTTGGCTTCCAACGAGAGGAGTAGGTTTTCTACTTTTTTAAATTTGAATCCCGGAAGCTGGATCAAATCGAATTGATCTAATTTCCAAAAATCGGCAGGGGAGTGGATGAGTTCTAATTTGAGTAAGGCGTCAATCGTGCTTTCGCCCAGTCCATCGATTTTCAAACTTTTGGCGAAGTGAATGAGCGATTCTCTGTGTCGTGCCGGACAGGACTTGTTTTCACATCGAGCAACGATTTCCTCTCGATTTAATGTTTCTCCACATTCAGGACAACGATCTGGGAAAATTATATCCGTTTCTGTGCCATCGCGGAGATTTTCAATGGGTTCGAGAATTTCCGGAATAATGTCACCGGCTTTTCTAACGATAACGGTATCGCCGATTTTCACCGCCTTTCGTTCCATTTCTCCCGCATTGTGCAACGTGGCGCGACTTACCGTTGACCCAGCAATTTCTACTGGTTTCAGAATTCCTACCGGAGTTACCGCCCCAGTGCGTCCTACTTGAAAATGGACGTCGAGCAATTTTGTATATTTTTCAGTCGCAGCAAACTTCCATGCGACGGCATATTTTGCGGTTTTAGCTGTATATCCGAGTCTTTTTCGAAGGTCAAAATTGTGCACTTTTATCACAATTCCATCAATGTCGTACCAGAGTTTTTCTCGGACATCGGAAGTAGATATCTGTTCACAAAAATTGATCACACTTTCTATGTCGTCAAATATCTTGTATTCGTTCTCGTGAGGAAGTTTTAGTTGATCAAAAAAATTGAACAACGTCTCTTGCGAAGAAACTTTTTCTGCCACTTCTTCAGGATGTTTTCCAATTTCATAGAGAAACATTTGGAGATTCCGTTTGGCGGCAATTTTGGGATCGAGCTGTCGTACTGTTCCCGCGGCGAGATTTCGCGCATTGGCAAATTCAACAGTTTCTGTTTTGAGGATTTCTTGAAAATTTTTCTTCGAGATAAAACATTCACCAGAAACTTCCAAATCGATTGATTGAGTCAGTTGAAGAGGAATATTTTGACACGTCCGAATGGTGTGCGTGATGTCTTCACCAATAAATCCGTCGCCACGAGAAATGGCTTTTACAAATTTCCCTTTCTCATACCAGAGGGTGACATTTATACCATCGATCTTGAGTTCACAGGAATATTGTACAGAATTTGTGTTCAAGAATCGTTTTACTCGTTCATCAAACTCGCGTACTTCCTCCGCGTTGAAGACATCCGCGAGAGAAAATTTTCTCGATTCATGTTCAATCTTTGGCAACTTCCCATCGAGAGGCGCACCGACTCGTTGGGTAGGAGAATCCAGCGTAATCAGTTCCGGAAATTCTGCCTCAATTTCTAATAATTCTTTTTTCATCTGATCTCGAACGGATTCGGGAACAATTTCTTTATTTTCATTAAAGTACGCAAAAATCGCTGCGTTCAATTGTTCACGCAGTTTCATTGCTCGTTGTCGTGCTTCCGTAATTTGCATTTTTTCACTGGAGATGGTACACTTTCCTGAAACTTTTTGAAAATGTTTGGACGATTCTCACGACAATATTGGAAGAGAAACTCGACTCGGAAACGTCGAAGTCCGTTTGGTGGAACGGTAAAATCGATGGAAGAGGTGAATGAACTGAATCGTCAAATTTTGGCGCATGAAAAGAAAGAGGCTCATGTAGCAGATCAGATATTGGATTCGGAGTGGGAAAAGGTTGAAAAAAAGCAAAAATAATGATATAATCACGCGATGAATAAAAAAACATCACCTTCAATAAAGCAGCAACTTATGGTGTTGGCGGAGTTTAATCGTCGACTCAAAATCCGTATTGCTGAGCTTAAAAAAGCGAAAAAATGATTCAAAATTCACCACACAAAGATGTTTTGGAACCACTTCGACAAGTGGAGGAAGAGGTGAATAAAAAAGTAGAGGAATTAAAAGAAGCAGCAAAGGGAACTCAGGTAGAAATGAATGAGCTTGATGAAAACTCATTGGAGGGAGTAAAAAAGGCAGTATTAAATATTCAGGTCAGAAAAGCGGAAGAAAATATGAGAGAATATGCGCAAGAGATAAAAACGGATCCAGAACGCTTAAAAATTAATGAGTCAGAACTCTATCAAACTCTTACAGCAGCTATTATTGCTGGTGGGGGAACGGAGGCAGATTTGCCATATTATTTGAATATGTTGGGAATGAAGCCAGCAAAAAATGCTTCAGAGTTTTTTGCTCTTGATATAGGGGAAGGAGATTTAACGGTTGACGAAGATGAAATGTTGACAGCAACATATGATCAAGAGGCAGATCCTCAAACCGGATTAAATTCAGCCGTTACAAGTGTTTTTTACGACTATCAGGATGAGATGAGAACGGAAAATGTGACTACAAAAGATGATCTTCGAAGAGTTCTTCTTTCTAAAATTCCCAAAGCTATTGAATTATTGAATAGAAAATATATTTCAACGAAAGAAAAGACCGACCTCTCTCAAATAGAACCGGGGCAAAATGTCGGGAAAAAAGTTTCAGAACTTTTTTCCCTTAATCCGATCGAACAAACAGAGCTAGATACCTTTTATAATGCTCTTTTTGGAGGTCAGATAGATGAGAAACCATTATTAGATAATGGAAGATTAAATAAAATAAGAGCCACGGATCTTTTTTCACAAAAGATAGAGCAAATTTGTACAGAATTTGATGAATCTCAGGCGGGACGATATCAAGCTATGATAGAGGTTCCAAAGTGGGGAACGACAGCATCAAAAGAGAAAATGGCTGGATTGTTGGATGATATTCCGGAAGAGTTTTATGGAACTTCGTTTGAAAAGAAATATGAAAAATATGCAGAGGATTCAATAAAGAAACATAAACGTGTTCCCAAAGGGTTTCAAGAATGGTTGGGGGAAAGACCAAAACCCTCTGGAATAGGAGGGATTATTGATACAGTTCAACTCTTGTTTGCTCAGTCGGGACTCGGAAAACTCCTCAAAGACCTTTTTGGAAAGGATAGTTGGTTTGGGCGTATTTTAGGATTAAGTGATGAAGAAGAGAAAAAAATGGATGAAACGGAAAAGCTAGAAATGGATGAGGCTGGCGTAAAAAATCCAACAGCATGGGAATATAAGAAAGATATTGCTAAAATGGAAAAACTTCAAAATAATCCAAATTGGGACAAAGTTGTGATTGAAGGAATTACAAAAGAAAATGTAGGGGAATTTCCAGAAGAAATAGATGCAATTACATCCATTTTAAATTCCACAGAGGAAACAATGGGTATTGCTCGCAAAAAAGGATTAACGCTTGATACATTGAAAAAACTGGATGGGATGTCAGCGAGTTTGGTTTTTGTGACAGGAAAAGAGCTTTTTACTCTAAAAGGAGATAAAG
>JAGYLK010000079.1 GCA_018401175.1 Candidatus Altimarinota bacterium | reverse complement strand
TTTTTTCTTTCCAGAAAGATCTCCCCCCCCCAGCCATTATTGAACTTCCAGACAAAAAACCACGACTCCGTATGGAGGCACTTGTCTCCTTTGAATTAATCAGTAATTTGGGCCAACCCGTTCTTTTTGCTGATCGTTTTGATCTTCAAAACACACGGAATAGACTTCGCGAAAAATATATAAATCCAGAAACCACCACCCGATCTTCATGGGTAAAACTCATTCTGCCCATTACAGATGAAACCGTCATAAAACCACAACTCTGGGAATATATTGGTCCCAATGAAGGATGGGCAACAGTAGGAGGAATTCTGGATGAACCAAGTCCCGAGGGGGTTCGTGTATTTTCTGCTATACTCCGCCGCACGGGAGTCTATACCGTGTTTGATGAAAATCCACTCCCCAAGCATTTCGCTGATGAATTTGACTTCTCGCAAGATGAACCTTCTTTTATTGGCGATGAAAATGAACTTTTTTGGAATGAAACAAACGGAGAACTTCCGGAAGGAATGACATGGGAAGGGATTCAATCACTTACTCTCGATGGAGAAATTAAATCCCAAAATCAATATCTCAATGATCTCCCCGAGTCTCAAATATCCGTAAATGACCGTGCCATTACGACTGATGAAAAAGTAGCTCTTGAGGCACGACGTACGCAACTCATTTCTCAATTATCACGTACTACCGACCCAACTGATATTTCTTTACTCAAAGAATACCTCACTTTAATTGAACGAAAAATTCTTATTGCTGATCAACGAGAACAACTTGTCGATCGACAATCTCAACTTACAGCCGCTATCCCCAAAGCAACTACCGAAAAACTTCGTTCTGATCTCACTGACCAATTGGCTATGGTTGATGCGCAACTGAGAAATCTCCAAGATGTCGAACTCGAACGTCGCATACAAGAAATCGAAACATCACTTCATATGTCTCTTTCTGAAGAAGTCACCATAACACCTCCCGAAGAACCACTTCCTGAACTTGAAATTCCTCCGGAAGCAGAACTCCCTCAATCTGGTGCCACAGGAGAAAATTCACAAACCCCTTCTCTCATTTTCCCCTTGGCGCTGCTCGGAGTCATTATTTTTGTAATTGCGAGCGGCGTGATTGCCTCACGTCGAAAAATATAATTTCCCTTCTCTCCCCCCCCTCAAAAGAAAAGAAACGGAGTTGAATTTCCTGAAATTTTATGGTACAATTTCTGGATTTAATAAATTCAATTCAGATGAAAAAATCCATCACCGCCTTCATTACTGCACTCCCTGAAAATATTGCCTTGGACTGTGCTGTTTCCGCCGTTCTTGTTGTAGGATGCGCTGTTATTGGATTTCTGTCTCGGAGTATGGTGTTGGATCTTCAGGCAAATCTTTTTCTCTTGAGTTAAGATTTTTTGTTACCTCCAGTATCAGGGGGAATAAAAACCCACGAGATACTAAAAATCGTTGTACTGCTGCCTTCCTATTGGGAGCAGTTTTTTTGTAGAACAATCCCCACTTTTCTTCTGCTAATCGTTGGGCCAGTTCACGTTGTTGATTTTGAGAAAAACGGGTCTCCAAAGATTCCTGGATGATTTTTTTCTCTATTCCTTTTTCTCTTAGTTTTTGAGCTATTTTCATTGGTCCCCATCCTCCATGCTCACTTTTTTCACAAATAAATTCTTCTGCATATCGAACATTCGATATCCAATTATTATTCTTACACTCTGTCATTATTTCTCCTATCAACAATTCTTCTTCCGGAAAATGTTCGGCTAATTTTTTCTCCAACTCCTGCACTGAATACTCACGTCTCCCAAGGAGACGAAGCGCTTTTGCCCGCATCAATATACGAGTTTTTTGTGAACTGTTTTGCGGTTTATTCTGAGATTTCAACAAACAAATTTTCACTCATATCAAGTTTTTGGTCAATGTCTCGTGGAGAAAATATTCTATATTTTCCGGCAGATAAATCCAGTACAAAAGTTTTTGATTCTCCAGGAACAATGCGTCCGAAATCCTCTTTTCCTTCAATTGAAAAATCATGTGATAGTCGTCCATCATTCCGCACCAAAAAGGAAACCGTCCCCTCGGGAATGATAGAATTCGAAATATCTATTCCTCCATCAAACAAATAAACAATTACCTCGGAATTTTTTCCTAAAATATTCTCCACTACTGTCTCAACTACTGTCTCATCCTCTACGCGTTCTTCTTCCAATGTGTCTGATTCTTGTTGTGCTGGTACAACTTTCCTTTCTTCTACAATAGGAGTAAGGGTTGTTTTTGTACGCAATGCATCCAATTGCTCTTCCAAAGATAAATCTGAATCCAAATCAAGCACCAATTCCTCTTCTCCTTCTGGTACTTCAAAAACCACTTCTCCCCCCTCATCTTCAACAACGGGAGCTTCTACTGAATCCCAATGCTGAACCAAAAACCAGGTACCAAAAGCAATCACTGCGATAATAAGAAGCCGATTAACGAGTTTCATCATAGGGGAAACAAATAAATTACAAATGGAAATTACAACAAGATTTTATTCCGCGCAAGCTTTTTTGACACTTTTTCAAAATAAATCAAAATTCCTTTCATCCCTTTCATCAGTAAGAGAAGGTGGAATCATGGGGACTCCACCTTCACCGTATAAAAATTTTCACCTTTTCCCTTACTTCCTTTTACTTCTCATCTGCATTTATTTCCTCAAATTCTGCATCTTTTATCTCTTCCTCTCCCTTCTTTTCCGTTTTTGCTTCTCCTTGTGCCGCTTCAGGATCAACTCCCAACTCATGCATTTTTTGTCCCAACGCCATGAGAAGTTTTTGAAGCGTTTCTGATTCCGTCTTCAATTTCTCTACTGAAGAATCTTCTTTTTTCAAAAGATCACGGGGAGAAATAAGTCCGTCTTCCAAATTTTTTATTACTTCTTCCAGTTCTGATTTTTTCAAATCTTTTGCCTCATAAATGGTTTTCTCCGATTGATATACTAATGAATCTAGGTGATTTTTGGCTTCAACCAATTCCTTTCTCTTTTTATCAGCTTCCGCATTTTCTTCTGCGTCACGTTGCATCTTTTGAATATCCTCATCAGAAATTCCAGACGATCCTTCGATACGAATATTTTGTTTTTTTCCAGAAGCCTTATCTGTTGCTGAAACCTGCAGAATTCCATTTGCATCGATATCAAATTCTACCGAAATCTGTGGAACCCCTCGTGGCGCTGGAGCAATACCATCCAATATGAATTGTCCCAATGATTTATTATCTACTGCCATTTCTCGCTCTCCCTGAAGAACGTGTAATTGCACCTGTGTTTGATTATCTGCATAAGTAGAAAATACTTGCGCTTTCTTCGTTGGAATTGTTGTGTTGCGTTCAATAATAGAGGTTCGAATTCCTCCAGCCGTTTCAATTCCCAGGGTCAAGGGAGTTACGTCCAAAAGTAAAATATCATGTACATCTCCCTGCAGAACTCCTCCTTGAATAGCTGCTCCTAAAGCAACAACCTCATCCGGATTTTGTGACGTATTTACTTTTTTCCCAAAAAATTCCTCTACTTTTTTCTGTACCAACGGTGTACGTGTCATTCCACCAACAAGTAAAATCTCGTTTATGTCGGATTTTGAAATTTTTGCGTCCACAAGCACTTTTTTACAAGGTTCAAGAGAGCGATCAATTAATTTTTCAACTAATTGTTCATATTTTGAACGAGTAATTTTTTCATGAAGGTGAAGTGGCGCTCCATCTTTTACGGTTACATACATCAAATTTATTTCAAATTCCTGCGTGCTCGAAAGTTCTTTTTTTGCTTTCTCTGCCTCTTCTTTAATTCGCTGCATCGCCATGGGATCCTTCTTCAAGTCGACTCCATTCTCTGCATCAAATTTATCCACAAGATAATCAATAATCGCATTATCAAAGTCATCTCCTCCCAAATGAGTATCCCCATTCGTAGCGAGAACTTCAAATGTTCCATCTGAAATTTCAAGAACCGAAACATCAAACGTTCCACCTCCCAAATCGTATACGACGATTTTTTCTTCTTTTCCCTTTTTATCAATTCCATACGCCAAAGCTGCTGCTGTTGGCTCATTAATAATTCGTTCTACTTCTAGTCCCGCAATCTTTCCTGCATCACGCGTAGCCTTTCGCTGGTCATCATTAAAATATGCGGGAACGGTAATAACTGCTTTTTTAATAGGCGCCCCGACAAAAGCTTCTGCATCTGCTTTTAATTTTGCAAGAACCTTCGCGGAAATAACCGCTGGCTTTACCGCCTCTCCACCAAACACAATTTCTACAGAATCATTCGTTCCTTTTTTGAATTCAAAAGGCATTTTTTTCATTTCATTAGCAACCTCTGAGGAACGTCGTCCAATGAATCGTTTCGCTGAAAAGATTGTATTTTTCGGATTTGTCAGTGCCTGACGTTTGGCTGGAGTTCCCACCAACGTTTGTTTCTCTTTTTGTGCAACAATAGACGGAGTTGTTCTCCCCCCTTCTGCATTTGGAATAACGGTTGCTTTTCCCCCTTCCATTACCGCCACACAAGAGTTTGTGGTTCCGAGATCGATTCCAATAATTTTTGACATGGACATTAATTTTTAAGATTTAGCAGTCAGATTATAAGAGTGCTAAAATTTCTGTCAAATATTTTTGAAGAACTTTGACAAAAAATATATTTTTCATTAAAAAATAGAGGTGAAAAAACTGCAACAAATTCTCAATCGATGCCTTCATGACCCCACAACGGGAGAAGGTCGTATTATTAATGGAACGCTGAGTTTCCTAATTTTATTCTCTATTGCGGTTATTCCCTTACATTTATTCTCCAGTATCCCCAGTCATACTTGGATTGAAGAACCGCTGTTTCTATTCGAAAAAATTACCGTTTCTATTTTTACAATAGAATACTTTTTGCGTATCTGGACTGCTACAAAAACAAATAAATTTATCTTTTCATGGGAAGGTATTGTTGATTTTATTGCTATTGCGCCCTTTTATTTAGAAAAACTGGGGTTTGGAAGTGGGTACTTTGAAATATTTCTCCTTCTCCGAATTCTCCGAATTTTGAAATTTTCTGTCATGTACGGAAAGGAATATGAAGCACTGGAACGATGTCAAAAAAAACGACATGGAGAACTCTACATGCTGCCAAAGGAATCGGTTGAACATATTGTCCAGAAACATCCTCTTGTTTTCATAATAGCTCTCATTCTGCCCCTTTTCTTTATTAGCTGTGGACTTTTGATTATTCTCTTTACGCATGGGATAGCCTTTGAAAGTGTTTGGATTGCCCTTTCTATTTTATGTTTCACTTTTGCCGGTGTCTTTTTTTACAAAGCCTGGCTCGACTATCAATACGACGTTATTTATATTACAAACTATCGCGTCATTCTGCAAAATCACGAACTTTTTGGTTCAGAAACTAATGGATTGACCTATGATTCTATCACCAATGTTGTTCCCAATAATCGCGGGTTTATTCCATGGGCATTGGGGCTCGGACATATTGAAATAGAAACGGCAAACCGAGACGCGACACTCGTTTTTGAAAATGTTCCTCATCCACACAAAATAGTAAGTCATATTGCCGAGAACAGAGTCAAACACGAAGAGCGAAACGCATAAATACGTTGTTTATTACGCAGCTATTTTTGTTGAAACTTCTTCTGGTGCAATATTTTTCTGTATCGTTTTCTTCTCTTGTTTATCCGAAGCAGTATTCTGTTTCTTTTTCCATTCTAAAGGAGAAACTCTTTTCCCTTCCCTTTCTTCACCTTTTTCTTTCACTGTTGAATTACTGAAAATTCCTGCCTGTTTTCGCTGTTCATCAACCTCAATTTCCTCTTTTTGTTTTTTATCTTCCTCGGCCAGAATTGCCTCTCTCTCGGGAAGTGGTGTACCACTTCTCGCCGCTTTTTCAAGGGCAATAGCATACCGTTGCTCTGGAGTAAGAAGTGTATTGTATGCTTCGTGTTTTACCTCAGTTTTTATTTCTTCTACATCCTCTCCAAAGAATTCGCCAAGAGTTGTCATCATTAAATTGAGACGCACTCCCCATTTTCCTCCAGCAGTACGAAGAACATTTTTCGTAAATCCTTTTCTTGTTTCTTTGGTAAATTCTTTTCTGGCAAAATTCTCCCCTCCCCGCACTCCTTGTTTGAGAAGTTGCTTCGTTACGAGCTTTCGAACCCCTCCTTTTGCGGCAGCCCCCGCTGCTGTACGAGCAGCCAAAATAGCTGGCGAAGCAAGTCCCAACGTCCCCACGAGAGCCACTCCTGTGGCAACGTCCATCCCCGCAGAAAGTCCAAAATCCAGCCATTTACTCCATCGAGGAATATCATCATCTACTGCCAATCGCTCTGCACTTCTCCATGTCCCCCAAAGAGGACAAGCATCTTTCCAATTATCAGAATTTGTAATTTCTTCTTTGAAAACACTTCCCGCTCTCGCCCAACCTCCTTCTTCAGCTCCCTCCCGTAAAGCCGCCCCCAAAGATTTCCCCACAATTTCGACCACCATAAGTCCGCCTCTCGATTTTACAGAAATTCCTGGCATATATTTTTCAAATCCTTTCATTTTCGAAAATCCGGGACCAAATTTCTTTGTTCCTTCTTCTGCAGCCTCACGGACAATTTTTCGAAGTTGATCCGCTCGTTCTGGGGAAGAAAATTTATCGGCATTACGAGTAAGATTCCCCAATTTTTTAAGATAGTTTTTTGAAACCATCAACGCTCCCGGATTCTCCGCAAAAACGGCTTCAAACCCTTCTCGCTTTGCTTCCACCCCCTTATTAAATTCCTCCTCAGCTTCATGAACCTTTTTCTCAGCACGATCTTTATATTCTTTTCCTTTCTTTATTTTTTCAATCGCTCCTGATTTCTTGAGTGCCTCAAATGAACGCCATCCGGCATATGTTTTTGTGAGTGCGGGGAAAAAGGCAAATAATCGAAAAAAGAAATTTCGCTTCTTCGTTTGTTCCCCTGTTTTGGGATCATACTCATATTCTGTTTTTTTCCATGCCTCTTTCCACGCGTCCGTGTGTCCATATTTTTTATATTTCACTTCTTTTTTCTCCAATTCCACAAACCAATCTTTGTCACTTTTTTCCTTTTCAAATTTCCATTTTTCATCCACTTCTTTATGCACTTCTTTCACGGCTCTTTCGGCCTCTATCGCGGCTTTAAAGGTATCATTTGTTTCTTTTAATTTCTCTTCATCTGTGACAATATCTACTCCTTGATCAACTGTTTCGGTAATGACTTCTTCTCCTTTATTCCCCAAAAGTTCTTTTCCTAACAATAAGCCAAATCCACCGCCAATAGCCCACTTCAATCCGCGTCTCCACCAAGGTTTTTCTTCTGCCTTTTCTCGTGCCTCAGCGGCTAATTCTTTTTTGTCTAAAAAGGTTTCCGACGCAACATCCTTTATTTCTAACGCTCTGTCTGTTTGCTTCTTTATTCCAACTCTCTCTTTCAATTTTTCAACTTCATCAAACCCTTGTGTTTCTTGCACATTTTTTAGCTTTTCAGCAGCATCTTTGCCCGCCATGACCGTGGATTGAAATCCCATCGAGGAAATACTTCAAAAATTATCTTTAAAGTATACCTCAAAAGTACTTTAAAATCAAGCTGTATCAGCACAAACTGTCATCTACATCGAATCCACCAAAAACTTCATCTACGTCTTCTGCTTCCTCTACGGCAGCAATAAATTTTTCAATTTTTGCCAAACTGTCTGCCTCTGTTATTTGTACTGGGTCTTTTGCTCGATATTCGGGGTTTGATTTCATCACTTCCAATCCCCTTTGAGTAAGACTATCACGGACAGATCCTAGATTTTCAAACTTTGTGACAATCTCACTCATTTCTCCTTCAAAAGTGAAATCTTCTCCTCCACACTCAATGGCCATTTCAAAAAGTTCGTCTTCGGATTTCTCTCCGTTTTTTATTTCAATAACCCCAACATGATCAAATTGAAACATAACCGATCCCGAACTTCCAAGATTTCCTCCATTTTTGGAAAATGCCAGTTTTACAGAGGGATACGTTCGATTGGTATTGTCGGTCAAAGCGGTAACCACAAATGGCACTCCTTCTGGTCCAAATCCCTCATATACCTGTTCTGAATACACCGCCCCATCTTTTCCTTCTCCTGCTAATCGTTTCAAGATACGATCAATATTATCATTTGGTACGTTTTCTGATTTCGCATTAGCGATTGCCGCACGCAAAGTAGCGTTTGTTTCGGGATTCGGATCATTTCGTCCGACAACAGAAAGGATTTTTGAATGTTTGGTCAATATTTTGCCGCGCTTCGCATCATTCGCTCCTTTTTTATGTTTAATCGTGCTCCATTTATTGTGTCCTGACATAGGGGAAATATTAGTATTTCGTCGAAATTCTAGTCAGAAAAGGACAAAAATCAATTTCTCATATTTTTTAATAATTCAAATCGTCTTTGTCCCAATGCTCGGGATTCAGAAAAATATATTCTCGAATCCTATTTAATTCATCCTCACTACGAATAATGCGATCGTAGTAATTTGGTTGCCAGACGACCAATAGAGGCAAATAATTATTTGTCTCGTTGTTGTTACGGACGTATTTTGTGACACCAATTTTGAATCCACGAATAATTGATCCAATGGTGCGACGGGTTCCGTTTGGACGTTTTTGTATTGGACGGTTTCGTAGAGACGAATAATTATTCGTCTCTACCGGTGCGTTTTTGGGAAATAAAAACAAAACCCCATGTACATGATTCGGCATTATTACAAATTCATCCAAAATAACGTCAGGAAAATGATCCGGTATTTCTTTCCAACATTTTTCTGTAATTTTTCCTAAATCATTCAAAACCATTTTCCCATTCACAATTTCTCCAAATAAATGTTTTCTATTTTTGACACAAATCGTAATAAAATACGCTCCATCTGAAGAATAATCATACCCTTTGAGGCGATGACTCGTAACTCGATATTTGTTTTTGAATTTTTGAGAATCAAGCATTTTTTGAAAATTGATATTTCTAAATCTAGAAAAAACAATTCGTTTCTCCTAAAAAACAACACTCACTGTTTCATCATTTATTCAGAATTACACACCTCTCTCATTCAAACGCAATCCCTCAACCTCCTTCTCACTCAACTTTCTCCATTCTCCAGATTTCAAATCTCCTATTTCAATCCCCTTTACCTGGGTTCTAAATAAATCAATAACATTCAATCGACACACATCACACATTTTTCTAATTTGCCGATTTCTCCCCTCCTCGAGGACAATTCGAAACTGTTTTGCACTCACTTGCTCCACGATACAGGGCTTTACCGGTTTATCATTCAAAACAATGGACCCCTTTCCCAATTTCTCAATTTCTACCGGAAACAAACTCTTATCAACCGTCACCAGATATTCTTTACTATGTTCGTACCGCGGATGCGCAAGAAAATTACAGAGTTCTCCGTCATTGGTAAGCAAAAGAAGTCCGTGTGAATCTTTGTCTAATCTTCCAATCGGCACGACTCGTTCTGCACCAAAATCAAAACTCGCAAGATTTTTTCCTCCGTGTTTATTTTCAAATGTCACTTCAACACCAATTGGTTTGTTCCATGCCAACACGATTTTCTCCGGATTCCGTACTTCTAGTTTTTTCCCAGAAATTAAAATCGTCTCTGTGCCTTCAACTCGATCTCCCAAGGTAGCAATTTTACCATCTATGAGAATCTTTTTTGCTGAAATCATATCTTCTGCCTCACGACGAGAACAGATTCCCTGCTGAGAAAGGAATTTTTGTAATCGCATCAGGCTCGACGACGAGCAGAAAGGATTCCGAGTGTCCCCAATACAAATAGCGCAATAAATACTCCAATCATACCAGCTGGTCCTGATTGAGGAAGTTTTGTAGAAAACGAAAACACACGACTTTCTGATCGATTCCCTGCCGCATCAACCGATACGACTTTGAACTCATAGTTCTGTCCTTTTTCTACGTCCAACTCCAATGTTTCGATATTTTTCCCGATTGAATATCCCGAATCCCATGCATCAAGACCTTCTCTCACATATAAAATCTGATCGGATAGGTCGTTTTCCAAATCAAGCGATTTCTTCCAAGACAAAACGGCAACGCCATCTGATTGTATTCTTTGACTGTCTACCGAAAGATTCATCGCCTCAATTGGTGGTGTTGTATCTGGCGCAGCAGATTTGAATTCTTCTGGTTTTTCCGGCCCAAAAGATTCCTGTGGCTCAAAAGGAACAGTCTGTTCTTCCTCTGGCTGAAGAATATCCTTTTCGAGTGGCACCAAGTCGCCTTTTCCTAAAATCAGACATTGCCCATTATCCATTGCTTGCTGAAGAATATTTTCTGTCTCCTGACCGCCAACTATTTTTTGATAGTATTGAGCTACAGGAATCTGCATATCTTCAGGAAAATTACATTCCAATCGCTGATCATTCGGCATTGTTTCAATAAATTTACATCTTTCTCCCACAACTCCTTCGATCGTTCGCGTCATACCTTGAGAAGTAAGAGGATGAATAAATTGGCACGTGTATTCCTCACACGAAATAAATTTTTCAGGGAGTAATTTACACGGAATTTCCTGTTTGGGTTGAGTTTCTTCCGGAGGATTCTGATCAAGCGGTTCTGTTCCTGTTTCAGATGCCGATAAAAGAAATTCTGCTTCCGCAGAATAATTTTCTGATTCGTTTTCCTCACTATCAATCGCCGTAACCGCAAAATAATACGTTGTTCCCGGCTGCAAATTTTCAATAGTCGTCTCTATACCTCCATAAACAACCACTTCATCATCATAGGTTTCTCCCGCTTCTTGCACGGAAGAAGTTCCAAAATATACTTTATATCCAATAATAATATCTTCTGCACTTTGTGCTTCTCTCCAAGAAATTCTCACGGACGTATCACTTGCCTTTTGCACCTGCACTCCTTCCACTTGTGAGGGAAGAGAAAAGGCGTTCACAACGCCAAAAAGACAGAATATGAATGTCACAGACACGACCGAAAAAAGTTTTTTCATGTGTATAAAATATCAATCTTCTGCAATTGTAGCACAGAAAAGACCTCTCCTGTCAAATTTCAACGACGAAAGACTTGACTTACATACCAATTCTCACTCAATGGATCTTTTGCAATTCCAATTCCCACAACCGTCCACTTCCGATTGGAAATATTTTTGAAATGTGATCCCGAACTTCGTAATCCATCAAGGGCAAGCTGTAATGTGCTTCCCATTCCTAAATTTTCACCAAATTCACTTCCTTCCAAATTCGCCGCTTTAATCCGTGATTCAAATGTTTGTCCTGTAGGAGATGTATGAGAAAGAAAGTGCTCATTTGCCATGCGCTCTGCATAATTTTGAGCAAATTCATTGAGTGAAGCGCTGGAAATCAGCGATTTTAATCGAAGTTCAGAGCGAATCTCATTAATCCATGCACGAACACCTGCAACCGTATTGGACGTCAGAGGTATCCTCCTTGGAGGAAATATAGGCAAGACAAATGATTCCGAAATATATAGTTCTCGATTAAACAACACTTCCCCATCATCAGCAATTACTTCAATTGCATATCCTCCCCATTCATCAGGAGAAACATCAAAGGAAAACCAATCGCCTTCTCTCTCGTATGGAACTTCTTCGACTCTCCCCTTTGGCGTGGTGATAAATGCGTTGTCCGGAAGCAATACCCCGGGGACAAGAATTTTTCCACGAAGAGAAAAAGAAGTGAGATCTCGTTTCCATCGAGGAAAATCTTGTAATGAAACTTTCTCCGATTCCACATCAAGAAATCCTGGAACTAGTTCATAATTTTCATACATTCCTTTTGCCCATCCGCTTGTTCGCTGTGCAATCATTCCGTCATTTGATCGTGCGGAAAAAAGATCAATTGCCAAATTTTCACCTATATCAAAATCTGAAAACCAAGTATATGGCAGCGATAACTCCTCAATTCCCGATTCCAAAAAAAGTTTTTTGCGAACACTTGTCTGAGAAAACTCCATTTTGAGAACATCATTTTCTGACCGATTTGAGAAATCAAAAAGAACACGTTGTTCTTCTGGCAAAACTCGAACCTCAAAAGAAACACTTTTTTCGGGGACACGTATTGGTAAAACTGGTTCCCGATCTATGGACAAAACTTCTATCGTTTCTACTCTTGATTTTGTATCATCATCAAGCACTACTCCCACAAGAAACTCTCCTGCTTGGTCAAAACGAACCGGAAAAGCAAAATTTTTGCCAGAAATGGCACCCGAAAAGAAAAACTGTTTCCCTACTTTTTCACCAGAAGAAGTAATGGGTTGTAAAAAGAGTGTCACTGTTTCATGTCCCCTTTCGTGTGTTGTTCCCGAAAAATTCAGAACAGTTCCCGTCATTATTGTACGCGGGAACGGTCTACGCATATCTAAATTTTCAAAAAAAGGAGTAGCCAAAAAGACCACCGTTTTATCAAAAAGAGGTTTTACACTCTCAAAAGTTGCTTCTTTTTGTCCTCGTAACACAGCTATTTTTTTTGTAATTGCCTCTGGAACCATTGGCTGCTCTCGTCGATCATCAGACAAACTCGGACGAACATATTCTGGCACAGACGGAGGTATGTCGTTTGGCGAAGAGAACACTTCAAATGAAACATCTACTCCAACTTGGTTTTTATCGGCTAACAAAGAAAATGCTTTTGGCGAAAGTACTAAAAGAGAATTCGCATCACTCTTCAAGCGATCATTAATCGTTACTACGACAGAAATATTCTTTCTCCATACACGAACCTTGGTTCCAAACGGGAGTGAGCGATGAGCCGCGGTCATACTGTCTGAATCAAGCAAATCCCCGCTGGCTGTTTTTTTCCCTAGGAGTGATGCAGGATACTGAGTCGCATTCCCCGTCCCTGAGTATCGAAATACTTTCGTAAAATGAGCATTCGAAACCTGTTTGGTACGATAGAGAATTTCCGCTACTTCTCCCCTATTTAATGTCTGATGCGTTTCATCATCCCCTTCTATAATGCGCATCTCTTGGGCAAAATCAATAAACGCAGTAGTCCAATCTGTTTCTTCTTCAGAAAGAGGAATATCAAAAAGACGAAAGGTCATCGCTAACATTTCAGCGCGCGTCACTTGTGAAGCTGGATGAAATTTCCCATCAGCAAATCCTTTTACCACTCCGGTATTCACCGCTGTCAAAACATAAGGAGCAAACCATTCTGTTTGGAAAACATCTGGAAACGGCTTTTCTTTTACAAAAGTTACAATTGGAACTTCTGATACTCCCAAAAGCATTTTTATAGCTTCTGCTCGTGAAACCGGCTGATCCGGACGAAATTCTCTCATTCTTCCAACCGGATATCCTTCTACGATTCCCTGCTCTTTCATCCACTCAATTGCCTGAAAATTCGAATGGAACGAATCAATATCATCAAATCCCTGTGCGCAGCACAAAGCGGGAAGAAAAAGAAGGAGAGAAAATATTTTTTTCATGTGTGTTCTATTGGAATCCTAACAGATTTTGAGAGGAGAAAAAAAGAAAATCTCTTTCATCTCAAATATCATTCCCTTCTCTTTCGCTTTTCCCTTTCTCTTTGAGTTGCACCACGAAATTTCGTAATGATGCCATATATCCATTCTTCTTTGGAACCACGGTTATCAATGAATGTTCTGGCAATTCGCGTAATGATCCCGATGAAAGACAAATGCTGTTTTCATTCATTCCTGTCTCTAAACAGAATTGAATAATTTTCCGCGCATAAGAAGAAGGCTTCTCCCCCTCTTGGGACGGAATTTCATCATCTGTAATTATTCCTAATATCTTTTGATCTATTTCTGACAGAATCGATATAAATTGTTGAAAATTTTCTATACAGAGTGGATCCAACCCTTCTTGTTTCAGCAACTGTGCATGAAGTTTTCTCGTCAAAACTTCATCTTCAATAACGAGAACCGTTTTCTTCTCTGTCATATTTCCTATTTTTCCCACTCCTCAACAGTAAACATTGATTTCCATGCGCGCGTTTTCCACTCGAATAATTCGTTCTTTTGAAAGAAACGCATAATTTCAACAACGGCATTTTCTGGAGAATCGGAAGAATGAATTAAATTCTTCTTTAACTGCCCAGCAGAAGCAACTCCCATGAAATCACCTCGAAACGTGCCAATATCAGAAGCTTCTACTCCTGCCGTTTGACGTACCGTCTCAACCGCATTTGGTCCTTCGAGTGCTACCACAACAACAGGTGTTGATTGCATGAATTCTTGGAGATTCGGAAAAAACGGAAGGTCTGAAACATGTTTGTAGTGTTCTCGTAAAAGAGATTCATCCAGTTGCATCATTTTTAAGCCAATAATTTTTAGACCTCGTTGCTCAAAACGACGCAACCCTTCTCCCACTAAACCACGCTGCAGGGCATCTGGCTTTAAAAGTACCAATGTTTTTTCAATCATATTTTTTATAAAGCATAAAAAGGCGCGCCTATAATGACACGCCTTTCATTTTTTTCAACTGTTTTTCTATTAGAAAACCAAGTCCTCTCCTCCTGGCTCTACCGGGACATCATCAACAGAAGCATCTCCATCTGAATCTGCGTACTGACGCGCAGAAAGGACGATCATATCCTGTGCTACGATTTCTGTCCGATAGTGCTTTACTCCCGATTCATCATCCCAGCTCCGAGTTTGCAATCGTCCTTCAAAGAAAACTTTTGTTCCTTTTTTAAGAAGTTGACCGGCAAGCTCAGCGAGCTTTCCCCAACAAACAACATTGTGGAACTCCGCTTCTTCTCGTACTTCTCCTGAAGCATCACGGAAGCGACGATTAGTTGCCACACCGATGGTTGTGACGGGTTGCCCTGCTTTTGTCTGTCGGATATCAGGATCCCGTGTTACGTTGCCGATTATCTGTGCCTTGTTCAAAAAGTTCATTTTTTGATTGATTAGAAAGTAAAAAGGCATCCTTGATTTTATTGTGGTTTTCCCTGGATGCAAGTTTTTTATACCTCTTTCTTCCCGAAATTTTCATATTTGAAACACAAAAGAATATTAGAAAAAAAGGAATGTTTCTTTTGACAAAGATTCATTGCTTCGTAGAATTCTCCCGAACTTACTTTTTAACCGTTATGTACGATGCAAAAAACGTACGAAAATATCGAATCCATTGCTGGACCAATTTTGGTGGTGGACGGCGTCGAAGGCGTCAAATATGAAGAGCTTGTCGAGGTGACTACGTCGACAGGTGAAAAACGAATGGGAAAGGTTTTGGAAGCCGACGGAAACCGAGCTATGGTACAAATGTTTGAGTCTACCCAGGGACTTGCAACAGATAGCTTGAAGGCGAAATTCACAGGGAAAGTGGCGCAGCTTGGAGTTTCTCCCGACATGTTGGGACGAATTTTCAATGGAGCAGGAAAACCAATCGATGGAGGAGTAGAGGTTTTGGCTGAGAAAACGGTTGATATTTCTGGGATGGCTATCAATCCATACTCACGAAGTTTCCCCTCTGACTTTATTCAAACCGGAGTTTCTTCTCTTGATGTGATGAATACTTTGGTACGAGGACAAAAATTACCAATCTTCTCTGGATCTGGTTTGCCACATGCTGAGCTTGCTACACAAATTGCTCGTCAGGCAAAAGTGAACGATGGATCAAACTTCGCCGTAGTATTTGGCGCAATGGGAGTTACGTTTGAAGAAGGAATGTTCTTCCAGCGTGAATTCGAACGCACTGGTGCTATTGAGAATGCTACATTGTTTATCAATACTGCAGCTGACCCAGTGGTTGAGCGAATCGCCGTTCCACGAATGGCTCTTTCCTACGCTGAATATTTGGCATTTGAAAAAGACATGCACGTGCTGGTTATTCTTACCGATATGACCAATTACGCTGAGGCATTACGTGAAGTATCAGCTGCTCGTAAAGAAGTGCCCGGACGACGTGGTTACCCAGGATATCTCTATACGGACCTTTCTACGATTTACGAACGAGCAGGACGTATTAAAGGCGCAAACGGATCGGTTACACAAATGCCAATCCTTTCAATGCCTGAAGACGATATTACTCAC
>JAGYLK010000078.1 GCA_018401175.1 Candidatus Altimarinota bacterium | reverse complement strand
CAGGCGGGTGGCGGTGTTTTTTTGTTTGTCATTTTTATAAAAATAATGAACTACTTTTTTACTCTATCAGTCTTTTTTTCAATTTACAAATTTTCTCTGACCATATTTACATCCCTCTCCGCACTCGATATTCAATGTTTTTGTGCTACGAGGAACACGGAAATTTCGGAATGTATATCTATTATACAAATTAAAATTTTCATTGAGATTCAGTATAGAGTAAACTTTGCGAGAACTTTTACCTCTGGAAATGTCACAATACAATCATCAAGAAATCGAGAAAAAATGGCAGAAGTTTTGGGAACAAAACAAAACTTTTGCTGCCAAAACTGGTTCAAAAAAAACGAAATATTATGCGCTCGATATGTTTCCCTATCCATCTGGTGCGGGATTGCACGTGGGACATCCAGAAGGATATACCGCGACGGATATCATTTGTCGCAAGAAACGACATCAGGGATTTGAGGTGCTTCATCCAATGGGATGGGATGCGTTTGGGTTGCCAGCAGAAAATTACGCCTTGAAAACAGGTGTACATCCGGCGATTTCCACAGCAGAAAATATAAAAACATTTAAACGACAAATTCAGTCGCTCGGATTCAGTTACGATTGGGAGCGGGAATTTGCAACGACGGATGAGAATTATTTCAAATGGACACAGTGGATATTTCTCCAACTGTTCAAAAAAGGACTT
The DNA here is from genome assembly GCA_018401175.1 of Candidatus Altimarinota bacterium. GTDB lineage: Bacteria > Patescibacteriota > Gracilibacteria > UBA4473 > UBA4473 > M50B91. The sequence goes on along the minus strand of JAGYLK010000078.1, from coordinate 1,198 downwards.
GCGTATGAAAAAGAAATGCCGATGAACTGGTGTCCGCAGTGCCGCGTCGTGGCGGCAAATGAAGAAGTAGAGCAGGGGACACACGAGCGATGTGGAACACCAGTGGAGCGCAAGAATTTGCGTCAGTGGATGTTTGCAATCACGAAATATGCAGATCGTTTGCTCGACGATTTAGACACATTGCCAGAGTGGCCAGAGGCGATTCGCACGCAGCAAAAGAATTGGATTGGGAAGAGTGAAGGAGCGGAGGTGGATTTTGAGATTCAGGGGAAAAAAGTTCGTGTTTTTACCACTCGTCCAGATACACTTTTTGGAGCAACATATTTCGTCCTCTCACCAGAACATCCATTGGTTTCTCAAATTACAACGAATGAACAGCATTCGGCGGTTGAACAATATCAAAAGGATTGTGCGGCGAAGTCTGAAATGGAACGTACGGAGTTGAACAAAGAGAAATCAGGAGTTTTCACGGGAGCGTATGCAATTAATCCGGTAAATGGAAAAGAGATTCCGGTATGGATTGCGGATTATGTGATGATGAGTTATGGAACAGGTGCAATTATGGCAGTTCCGGCGCATGATGAGCGTGATTTTGAGTTCGCGAAGAAAATGAATGAGAAGGGAAATAATCCTAAAATTGAAATTAATTATGTTGTTTGTACCGGAACTGGGTCAATCCAAACAAAAGGTGGATATGAAGCAGAATTTCGCACTTTTGAACCTGCATTTGTTCAAAAAGAAGAGAATCATGCTCTACTTACTAAATGGCTAGAAAGTAAAGATAAACCTTACGATAATAAAGATTATGGATATTCTATTAATTCAGGGTTTTTAAATGGCTTGTTTATAAAAGAAGCAAAAGAAAAAATGATTCAGTATTTAGAAGAGAAAGGAATTGGAGCAAAGAAAATCAATTTCAAACTTCGCGATTGGATCTTTACGCGTCAGCGATTCTGGGGAGAGCCAATTCCATTGGTTTTTGACAAGGACGGAAAAGTTTTCCCGCTCGATGATTCGGAGCTCCCTTTGATCTTGCCGGAAGTCGATGATTATCATCCCACAGCAGATGGTCAGCCGCCTTTGGCACGCGCAACAGAGTGGGTGAATGTGAAGGGATTTTTTACAAAAGATGGAACGGTGAAAATAGTGAAAAAAGGAGCATCTGCGCCGGCAGGAGTGGAAGTACAAGATTTCACAC
>JAGYLK010000077.1 GCA_018401175.1 Candidatus Altimarinota bacterium | reverse complement strand
GGGCGAAATATATTTCGCCCCTACTGAAACCTCTCCCTCACGGCCATAATCTCTTGCTCAATCTCCACCATTTTTTCAAACTCCTCCGCAATCTTTTCCTGCAATTTCCAATTCTTATTCGAACATTCATCAATCAATAAATACGAGCCTTTTCGTTTCGCATCATTCAACCGATCCTTCACCTCTTCCAACTCCGTTTCTAACTTCAAAACCTGTTTCTCCTTTGCCTCAAGCGCACGTTCCAATGGACGCAGTTCTCGTTGTAATTGTTTCTTTTGTTCCCTTTCTTGAGAAGCAAACCCGGGTTGTTTCTTTTCCTTTTGAATAATATCTCCTTCCGTACTCCATCCCGTATTTTTCAAAAATTCTGCATATGTTTCATGGTAAACAGTCGCTCCGCCACGGTCAAAAACCACCAATTTGGTAGCCAGTCGGTCTAATAATTTTTCATTATGAGACACAAAAACAATTGCTCCAGGAAAAGCTGCCAAAGCCTCAATAAGAGCCTCAACCGATTCGAGATCCAAATGATTTGTCGGCTCATCAAGGAGCAAAACATCATGCGGACGAATCATCAATTTTCCGAGAGACACACGAGCCCGCTCTCCACCAGAAAGAATCTCCATTTTTTTATGCATCGCTTCTCCTCCAAACATAAGCGATCCGCTTAAATTAAATATCTGTTGTTCTGGTAATTCGGGAGCAGCTGTGTGCAGTTCCTCAACAATAGTGCGTGTTTTGTCAAACGATGATTCATGACCTTGAACGAAAACTCCGGCTTGTAATGACTGATGCGGTTTTACTGTTCCAGAAATGGGATTTATGTCTCCAGAAAGAAGTTTTAAAAGCGTAGATTTTCCTCTTCCATTTGCTCCGATCACTCCTACGCGATCACCTGGCGAGAGATTGAGGTCGATTCCGGAGAACAAAATGTCATCCGAGTTATACCCAAATGAAAGACTATTTGCTTGCAACATCCGATCAGCTTCAAATTTTTTGGACTGAAATTCGAAATGAATTGTCGAAAGAGGATCCAGTTTCTGAAGCTCTCGTTGCTTTTCAAGCATTTTGATTCGAGACTGAACTAATCCAGCAGAACGAGCTCCAGAACGGAATTCTCGAATAAATTTTTCCGTTTTATTTCGTTGTTTTTCCGCATTTTTTCGTGTTCGTTCGTGCACTTCTTCCTCTAAAGAAATCTGTTTGAACATGGTGTCACATCCACCGCGAATTTTTTTTATCCCTGCTCGATGAATAGCGAGTGTATGCGTACAAACAGCATCAAGAAACGTCCGATCGTGCGTAATAAGTACAAATTCACCCTTCCATTCTTTGAGAAATTTTTCAAGCCATCTCAGAGACGTAATATCCAAATAATTTGTCGGCTCATCAAGCAGTAATAAGTCGGGCTCTGATAGTAAGAGTTTTACCAACGCAATACGCATCTGAAATCCTCCCGAAAACTCACTCGGTGGACGATCAAAATCCGTTCCTGAAAATCCCAAGCCTGACAATAATTTCTCGGCTTTCCATACATCATTTTTTTCTTCTGGACGAAGTCCCGTAGCGGCGGATTTCAAAACCGTTTTTTCATGTAACTCTAAATGCTGATCGAGTACTCCAATACGATGTCCCTCTGGCATCGATATTTCTCCTTCATCAGGAAGAACTTCTCCCAAAAGCATTCGTAAAAGCGTCGTTTTCCCATGACCATTTCGTCCGACGAGTCCCAACTTTTCTCCTGGATGTATCTGAAATGTAATATCATCAAATAAAAGCTGCGAACCGAAAAATTTGGTTACTTGTGTTACCCGAATCATTTTGCGTTTACTATTTTGGCGAATTCAGCCACCAATATTACAAGTGCGGTGAAGGGGAGTGGAAATACGAGAAGCACGCACATCCAACTAAACCACCACGGAACCACATTCTGTTTTTTGCCAAATAAATACGAAAGCGACGTCCCAAACCACTGAGCCCAGGCGGTAATTGCAAAGATTAATAAGAGAAATATCCAGATCAGTATTCCGAGGAATAACTGAAAAAAAGCAGCAATACCATCCCCTCGCTGATGAGGGAATGCTGGAACTTTTCGTACACGAGAGATTTTAAACGTCATTTTTTTGGGGCAAAAGAAATTGCTGCCAAGAGTGTAGCAATTGGAACAGCAAGAACAAGTGCTCCTGATCCCAGAAGGGTTCTCACTATTTCTTCAGCAAAAAATTCTGAATTGAGAACTACCCACCACGGACGCTCCGTATCCATAGCCACCAATAAAAACATCGGCAATGCTGCTCCCACATACGCGAGAGCCAAGGTATTGATAACGGAAGAAATATGTTCTCTCCCTACCGACATTCCTCTCACAAAGAGCTGTCGCCAATCCAACGTCGCGTTGGCCTTGGACAACTCATCAACCGTAGCGCTTTGCGTCGTAGTTACATCATCCAGAATCCCAACTGTTCCGAGCAAAATCGCTCCTAATAATAACCCTGAAAGATTTATATGTGGCAAAGCGACATGCAAAAAATAGGAATTTTCGCTCCCCAGCCCGTGTAATCCCGTAAAGAGAATCGACAACCAAGAGAACCCGAAGGCAATTAAGAGTGTCAAAAATGTTGCCAGAACTGCAATATGCGTTCGTTTTTTCCATCCATGAGAAACCCAAATAGAAATTCCTGTAATAGCAACACACACAACGAGACTTACTAGAAGCGGATCTTTTCCTTGAAGTACCTGAGGAATCAGAATCCCTCCAATAGCGAATAATGAAATTATCAACCCGAGAATCCCGGAAATTCCTTGCTTTCCAGTAACAAGAATTACAAAGAGCAAAAACACGCCCATAATAATCCAGAGAGGAAATAAACGATTGATGTCCAAAATCCGAAAGTTTTTTCCACCAGAGCTTTCCAACACGACCCTATC
>JAGYLK010000076.1 GCA_018401175.1 Candidatus Altimarinota bacterium | reverse complement strand
TTAAGTGCTGAAACAACTGTAATTTGGTACGGAGATACTCCGTAAATGTCTCGTGATAATCAAGATGCTCGCCGTCAAAAATATTGGTCAATACCGCCGTATCAAACGATATTCCCCACACGCGATTTTGATCCAACGCATGAGAAGAAACTTCCAAAACAACGCTATCGCACTTTTGACGAACCATCTGACGCAACATTTTTTGCGTTCTCCACGGACTCAACGTCGTCCGCAACGTCGTATTCGGAATTACCGTAGAACCAATATGAAACTGAATCGTCCCAATCGCGCCACATTCATGACCCGTATTTTGGAGAAGAAAATGGATTAATTCCACCGTCGTCGACTTCCCCGATGTCCCCGTAACACCGATAACCCGCAATCTGTTGGACGGAAATCGATACACAATCGCCGCCAAAATGGCAGATATTTTGTGATACAACAAACGAAGTTTTGATCGCTCGGGAATAAGCTGGCGGAGAAAATTCATCATCGGAAAGATTGTAAACTAGAGTCCGAACTTTATAAAGTCCTGTTTCCACAAATAACTCGCTTTTCTTCCCCGTCTATGATACTTTCCGCGCGATGGAAAAAAATCTCCCAATCGTTGCCATTATTGGTCGCCCAAATGTCGGAAAATCGACGCTCTTCAACACGTTTGTTGGGGAACGAAAGGCGATTGTTTCTAATATCGCTGGAACGACGCGCGATGCAATCACAGCACGCGTTCACGGAGATTTATATGATTTTTTGCTCGTGGATACCGCGGGATTAACGGACGATGAAGGAGATACGCTGGAAGCAGAAATTCAACAGCAAGCCGAACTTTCGCTTTCGCAAGCCGATATCGTGGTATTTATGCTCGATGGTCGAGCAGAATTGACCAAAGATGATCACGATTTGGCGCAACGAATGAGGCGCTCAAAAACACCCGTGATTTTTTGTATGAATAAACTCGATGACGGCGTGATCCGCAACTGGGATGCGCTGAAACTCGGACTCGGCGAACCGATTGCTCTCTCCGCGTTGAATTATGCCGGACGTGACACCCTCACCGATGCGATTGAAAAAAAACTCGGCGAAGCCGGATTTCAACCCGAAGAAGCGCGAGCAGAAACCGAAGATCCCGATATGATAAAAATCGCCCTTATCGGACGCCCAAATGTGGGAAAATCTTCGTTATTCAATTCTCTACTCGGAACACAACGCAGCGTCGTTTCTGAAATTGCTGGAACAACGCGCGACACAATTGACACGGAACTGGAAGTGGAGGGCAAAAAGTTTTTGCTCCTCGATACCGCCGGACTTCGTCGTCCAGGAAAAATCGGGAAACAAATGGAATTCTGGAGCACGGTTCGCACGCGCCACGCGCTCGAAAGAGCTGATGTTTGCGCCATATTGATTGACGCAATTGACGGAATTACCCATCAGGATTTGTCGATTTTGGGAGAAGTGGTGGAGGCGGGAAAAGGAATTATTCTCTGTGTGAATAAATTCGACCTCGCGCGCGACCGAGCCAAACAGGAAGAGGAAGTCGACACTCGTGATTTGGCGGAAGTGCCGATGTGGGGCGAAGATTTGGACAAAGTTCGCAGCAAATATATCAAATACCTCACGTCGAAAGTGAAATTCTTACCCTGGGTTCCCGTGCTCTTCTTTTCTGCGAAAACAGGACGAGGCACCAAAGATCTCTTCAAAAGCGCCGTAGAGGTCAAATCTGAGCGCGAAAAACGTATTTCTACTGCGGAATTGAACCGCATTCTTCCCGAAATTTTCTTTGGACACGTCAAACCGTCCGTGGGGACAAAAATGGGAAAAATCAAATACTGTTCACAGGTAACGAGCGCGCCGCCGAAATTCATTTTTCATGTGAACAACACTGACGCGTTTCATTTTTCGTATGAGCGCTATTTGGAAAACCAATTGCGCGAGCGATACGGATTTTTTGGGACACCGATAAAAATCGAACTCCGCGACGCGATGGAAGATCGGAAAAAATAAAAAGAAATAAAAACCGTAGGGGACGCAGATCTGCGTCCC
>JAGYLK010000075.1 GCA_018401175.1 Candidatus Altimarinota bacterium | reverse complement strand
CTCTGTTCCGTCGCCCATGAGGCAGTGGCGTTTGTTCTCCATGTGGTTGCCACAGAATCCGAATTTGTATTATAAAAATCTTGCGCAACAACGGTCCCTCCTGTCAAAAGTGCCACTTGATCAACACTTCCTCCCCCTGTTGTTTTGGACAAAAGAAGCCCTGTGCCATCCACTGTTGACGCGTTTGATTCCTGACAAGAAAGCTTCTGTGTTATCCCTTCTTCGAAGAGAGAAATTTCGCTTCCCACTTCTGCGGTCCCCGTGAAAGTCACTTCCCTTGATGGAGTATACAAAACTTCATTTTCATAGGGCGTCAAAATACGCGGCGCCTGAATCGCGGTTTCAGGAAAGGGATCTATTGCATCAGGAATTCCATCCAAATCAATATCTGAATGCACCAATCCGGCAGAAAAACTAATCAAAAGAACTGTTGCCACAACCTTCTGGAAGCACAGCGCGCCCTTTACCCAAAATTGTTTTTCTTGTTCCTGTGTTTTCATTTTTTGAAAAAATCAGGAAATGATACCACATTTTGAATAATTTTTCAAGGGAGAAGGGGGGACTTTTCTTGCATTCTGGCTGATAAAATTTGACCTCCCCTTTGGGGTTCGTCAGAATAAAAATCGATGAAAAAGATTTTTCTTGGAATTGGTATCGGAGCAGTTCTTATCGGACTCTCTTTTTGGGTACAGCCAACCCTCCTTTCTACTGCATTGATATCTGCTCCAAAACCAAGCACTGTAACGCTTCACACAAATATGGGAGACATCAAAATAAAACTTTTTCGCGATGAAGCCCCGAATATTACAGAAAATTTTTACCAATTGGCACAAGCGGGAAAATATGACAAAACCATTTTTCATCGTGTCATAAAGGGATTTGTCCTTCAGGCAGGAGATTATGAAAATTCCGATGGAACAGGCGGGGAAGCTTTTGATGGAGGATTTTTACCAGATGAGATTTCCGAAACGCTTTCTCATGTCAGAGGTGCTGTATCAATGGCAAATCGTGGACCAGACACTAATGGTTCTCAGTTTTTTATTGTACATGAGGACGCACAATTTCTTGATGGACGACACTCCGTTTTTGGACAAGTCATCAGCAATATGTCCGTAATTGACCGAATTACTCGAGTAAAAACTGATCTTACTGACCGCCCCATTGAACCAGTTGTTATTCAGTCTATTTCTGCCGAATAATGTAACATTTGCCGCTATTTTCCGTTATAAAAAGGGCATGGGGTTTGAAAAATTACAAAAACGATTACAGGAATTTTTTATGACAGAGACGGAACTCTCTGTGAATAATGCACAGAAGGCGCGTATTCGCGAACGAACATTTGCTGAATTTTCCCAAAAAAGCCCGCGTGCTCCATGGCAACAAATATGGAAATCAAGTTGGGTCAGATCCGCCACTTTCGGGGCAATTATTCTTTCTCTTTTCCCCTTATTTGGAAATGAAAGATCTGCTGGAGAACTCCACCCAAACGGGTTGGTAGAAATCGTTCGAAACGGAGAAGTCTTTATTGCAACAGAAAAAACTCCACTCCGGATAGGAGACCAGATATTGGTTGGAAACAATGCTTCTGCAGAAATTCAATTACGAAAATCTCTCAATACTGTCGCCAGTGAGCGAGCCGAAATACGAATCCCCCGAGGGGATTCTCTCTTTTTGGTAAAAGGATCCCTCGACGGAGATATCTCTGGGGGCTCTATCCAAACAAATCGAGGAACTATTGACTCCATTCAGACAGCTTCATTGAACGTATCTGTTTCTGAGAGTGGAGAGGCGCACATTCGCCCCCGACAAAATGACATTTGGGTTACCTCCTGGGACCAGGACAAGGCCCTTATTTCTGCGGGAGAAGAATTACGACTCCAAACGGATACGCAACTTCCACCGGAAATGCCCGAGGATCTTCGCCTTTCTTCCTCTCAAATTTTGGCAATTCGCGCAAAACTTCTCATTGCGAGAACAAAAGCGCTAAACTCTCTTGAGGCGCGATTATACCAAGACAACGAAAGGGCTCTCTCTGAATTCGAAAGTGCAGACCGAACATTTCGCTCCATCGCACAAGTACTCAAGTCTTCTCGAAACCTTCAGATTTTACGTCGCGAAAATCTAGACTTAATTCAAAGACCTGATGTCATTGATCGTTTGGCGGAACGGACAGAGAGAGAAAATTTATTGGAAAACGCATATGCGGTGGACACCTTGCTTGATATTGTAGAAACCGAACGAGATCCGCAATTTTTGACAATTGACAGCGGTCTCCTCATCTTCAACAGATACGTGTTGCTTCAGCGATTATTCGCTCCACTCCCCTCAGAACTTCGCGCTCGTGGATGGGTATTACAGGAGCAATATATTGCTGCACTTGCGCAACAAATCAGAAATGCCCCTTCCCCAGAAGAAGAAATTATTTCGGTGGTATCTATAATTCCTAAAAGCGGTGCTGGCAGACAGTTCCTGCAACAAGTACAACTACTTCTCCCCGATGATCAAAGAGGAGCCCTTGAACGCCTTTTGGAAAACAGATAACCGCAATTCCGACCTTCTCTCTAGAGTACTCCACGGAAAGCTTTTTCAAGCGGACAGTTTTTTTCATCAAAAAGAATTTTCCCGTCTTCCAATCGAATTACCCGGGGATGAAGTGCTTCCACGAGAACGAAATCATGTGTAGAAAATAAAACCGTCAACCCCTTTGTGAGATGAAGATGCGCCAATAAATCTCCAATGTCTCGAGAATTTTGTGGATCAAGGTTTCCGGTAATTTCATCTGCGATGAGAATTTTGGGGTCGTGAACGAGAGATCTCGCAATGGCTGTGCGCTGTTTTTCTCCTCCAGACAATTCATGCGGGAAGGCATCAATTCGATGACTTAGTCCTACAAGATCAAGCAATTCTGGCACTTTTGTGGCAATCTTCTCTTCTTCTCCACAGACTTCAAGCGCAAAGGCAACATTATCAAAAACAGATTTTTTGGGTAAAAGACGAAAATCTTGAAACGCAACTCCAATCTGACGCCGATAATTTTGTAAACTTGATGACGTGAGATCAGAAAGAAGCACCGTGTCTAAAAAAATACGTCCTTTTGTTGGGCGCAATTCTCCGGTAAGCAACCGGAAAAGGGAGGACTTCCCCGCTCCAGAAATTCCCAAAATAGCCACCACTTCTTCTGGGTGAATCTCGAAGGAAATATCTCGCAAAACGCTTTGATTTCCCAGCTCCAACGACACCTGATCGAATTTTAACATTGCTTTTTTTTTTCATTCTGACAGAATTTCCCCGATGAAAAAAGTATTGTTTTTGTTTTTCGGAGCGCTTCTTCTTTTTGGCGGAGCAAATGCACAACAAATGCCCGTTCTTGATCTCTTTTATGGTGCAGAATGTTCTCATTGCCATGAAGAAATGGAATGGCTCGAACAAGTACAACGCTTCCACACGGAGCTCAAAGTAAATACATATGAAGTCTGGCACAACAAAGGGAATCAACTCCTTTTGCAACAACGACTCCGCGAACTAGGGGAAACTGCCATGGGCGTTCCCGTAAATATTATTGGCGACCGAGTTATCGTTGGATTCAAGCGTCAGGAAATTCTGGATTCTCTCAAAGACATATATGCGCTTGATTGCGATCTTTCTTGTACTCTGGAAGAAGCCGCCAATTTGGTGGAAGACACTCCTCGATGGGAAAAATGGCTCAAGGCTTCTTGGCCTATGATGGCTCTTGCACTGGGGCTTGCAGACGGATTTAATCCGTGTGCCATGTGGTCTCTCTTTGTTCTTCTTGGATTTCTCCTGAAGCTAGATTCAAAAAAAAGACGGTGGCTTATTGGGGGAATTTTCATTGCGAGCTCTGGAATCCTGTACTTCGGCGCGCTACTAGCTTACTTATTTGGCTTTGGGGAAGTGACAGCCCTTATGGCAACAAGTACCATGGCCTGGGCGTTCCGCGGCGTAGGGCTTCTTGCTATAGGAACGGGGGCACACACCCTGTGGGTCGCACGGAAAGCACAAATAGAATGTAGTGTTCGTGATGCCTCGAGTCGTCGAAAATTTCACGACCGCATGACCTCCGTATTGGAAAGAAAAAGCCTCTGGTTTGTTTTGTTGGGGGTAATTGGTCTTGCCTTCAGTGTGAATTCCGTTGAGCTTCTCTGCTCATTTGCCATCCCAACAACATTTACCGCTACACTTGTCTCATTGGACCTTCCTCTCTGGCAACAACTCACGGCTCTGGGAATATATGATATTGCTTACATATTTGACGATTTACTCGTATTTTTAATTGCAATGTGGACGATGTCCCTCAAGGTTTTCTCCCCAAAAATCGTCCAATGGTCTCATGTGATAGGAGGATTATTACTTCTTCTTATCGGTGGAGCGCTTCTCTTTGATCCCTCTGTTCTCAACCAGATTCTGGGCTAACTATTTTTCCAAAAAATTCTCTTGCCAACTATTCGCAACTTTGTTAGGGTCGCGCACGATGAGTGAATTTATGTCGTCAGTTCAGAATGTGTTTTTTGCCCATGGGTGGCGGATCACAGCGGGAGTTCAAAACGTTGTTTCTGTATTAGAAAAAACCGAACGACCTCTTTCTTCCACGGAAATATGCACGCAATTGGAAGAATCCGGGCGCCCAATAGATCTCACAACTGTCTATCGAATTCTTGATCGTCTTGTTGCTATACATCTTATTCATTCTCTCCGGGGGAAATTTTTTCGTTGTGCCGAACCGGAAAATAAAACCGACAGTCATCACTTCTTGATTTGTGATAATTGTGGAAAAGCAGAAGAGATATTCCTTGATTATTTCAAATCAATCGAACAACAGCTCCATCGCGAAAAACAGTTTGGTTTGCGAGAAGTAGAAATGTCTTTTTGTGGACTCTGCTCAGAGTGCCGGAAAAATTGACAATTCCCAGAAACCGCTTAATATCAACCTGAAATAGAATTCTCAATACGATTTTTTTCTTTATTTTATAAATTATACCCTTTTCCTGGGCGATCCCAGCGAACAGGCGTATCCGGAAAAACATCACAGAGGGCTCTCTTTCCCCTGATTTTTTAAACCAAATTGACATGGAACCTTTGACCCTTTTCCTCACTGCCGGAGGACTAATCGTGGGCTTGGGACTTTCGTGGGCATT
>JAGYLK010000074.1 GCA_018401175.1 Candidatus Altimarinota bacterium | reverse complement strand
AAAAACAATCCCTGCCACATTCATTTTTCCAGAAATTTCAATCGTCTGCGTCTCTGTCCCTACAAGATCTTTGGGGAATACGTAATCCGAGAAATCTATCCGTAACAATGATGCATCATCCAATAATACTTGTTTTTCTTTTTCCCTCATGGAACGACGAGAGACTTCTGTTTGTAGTTCTGCAAGAGATGTTTCCAAGAATTTCTTTTGTAAAAATTCTTCTGCCAAATCTTCATCTTCCTTGGTCACAAAAAAGTGTGTCAGCGTTGAACCTCCAACAAGCGGTCCTCTATTTGCCTTTGCGTACCATAATTCGCGTGATGCTGGTGGTAATGCTGCAAATTGTAAATCTGTCCCGGCATCAAGATTTCCACGAAATCCCACAGGATTCCCGTCTGAATCAAAAGGATCTGCTTGAATTTCTACCACCAACTCTCCCGGTTCTCCATTTCCTGCTGCAGGAACTACTATTTCATCGGCAAAACGAAAAATTAATCCATCAGGCGATTCTAGTCGAGAGGGAATAAAAAATTTCTCTTTTGTGTTTTCATTAAAAATAGTGACTTTCCCGTGTGCATTCTCGATATCGTATTCACGACCTGTTGTCGAATACAGTTCAACTCCCTCTTGATGATTTTCTACAAATATACCTGATATTTGCGGCAAATCCGCATTAATTGCCGACGGCGTTGCCCCGGGAAGCACCACAATAACATTTTGTACTATTGGAACCGCTTCTATTCGTGGTTTGACCGTAATTATCGCACGTGGTCGTAACCAAAAGACGATGTAAGCAGTGAGAATAAATGCTGCCACGAGAATGAAAAAAATATGACTTCTTGAAAATGAGAAAGACGATGTTTTGGGAACGTTCCGCGAAACAAATGCGGGCATTTCCACCGCAGGAATCGTCGGAGTCAAATTTATTTTTTCACCTGCCAAAACTTCTGCCACGGTTTGTTCTGGGATTTCCTCTGATTCTTCTGAACATGCCGCGACTGTTGCAAGTCCCAAATGAGCGACAAAATCTCGTGAGAATTTGTGTGGAACGACAAAAATAATATTTTTTTGAGGCACTGATGCCACTAATCTTTTCAAAAGCGTAGCATCCGTCGCCACTCCCCATTGACGAGGACAAATCAACAAAATCTGCTCTGCTTTTACTTTTTGAAGTGCTTCAAAAACATCGGCAATTCGATCTTCCGGATCAATACGAACTTTGAGACATTTCATCATGCATAGTGTAACTCAGACTTCACAGCATGAAAACTTGATTCTCGTAAATTTTTTCGTAGAATCCCGTTGTTCTTTCTGATTTTTGTTTCAGTGCGTTTCTGGGGATTCGCCAAGTGGTAAGGCAGCGGATTTTGGTTCCGCCATTCGGGGGTTCGAATCCCTCATCCCCAGCCAAAAAATATCGATAGACCTTTATGGTCTAGCGATGTTTTTTATTTGT